>JBKJOI010000483.1:0-4712 GCA_046595695.1 Haliangiales bacterium
ACCGCCGCACCGCCCGCCGCACCGAGCAGGCGCGCCGCCGCCGCGCGCGCCGCGTCACCATCGGCGAGCAGGCGCTCGTCGGCGAGTGTGTCCTCGGCCAGCGCGAGCGCGTCCGCGGCAAGCTCCGCGGACAGGCCGCCGCGTACCGACAGCTGCGCCAGCGCGTCGACGGCGAGCGCGCGCCGCGCCGGCGTGCCGCCGTGGGCCGCCGCGACCAGCCACGAGGCCAGCCGCGCCCGCCTCGGCTCGTCGCTCGCGCCGGCGAGCGCGAGCGCGCGCAGCTCCTCGAGCGCCACGATCTGCGCCGGCTCGTCGGACAAGACGCGTGCCGCGCCCGCGCCGGTGCCACGCAGGATCGCCTCGGCGGCGGCGCGGCGGCCCTGCGGCGACACCGCCAGCACCGCGTCGATCGCCAGCTCGAGCGCGCCCTGCTCGCCGGCGCGACCGAGCAGCGCGCAGGTCGCGGCCAGCCGCACCGCCGCCGACGCGTCGGCGCCTACCAGCCGCTCGAGCAGCGGGCGGGCGCGCGCGAACGCCGCCGGGCCGGCGAGCCGCCCGAAGCCGCGCACCAGCGCCGCGCGCTCGTCGGGCTCGGGCACGCCGCCGGCCGCCGCGCGCTCGAGCAGCGCCTCGAGCGCTGCGTCGGCGAGAGCCTCGGGTGCAACGCTGCCGGCGGCGCGTCCGGCGACCAATGCGTCGAGCGCGAGGACCAGCCGCCGCCGCGCCGCCGTGCCGCCGGGCTCGGGCAGCGCCGCGGCCGCGCGCGCCAGCTCGGCGACCGCGGCGTCAGGCCGCGCGCGCGACCACAGATCGATCGCGTGCTCGCGCCGGGCGTCGTCGGCGCCCGCCAGGTCGACCGCAAGCACGCGGCGGGTCGCCTCGTCGACCACGAAGCCGTCGCGCTCGCCGCCTTCGCGGATGCCGGCCGGCCGGCGCGCCAGCTCGTCGACGGCGAGCGTGCCGTAGCGGCGTGAGAGCGCCGCGGCCAGCACCAGCCACACCGCGGCGACCGCGAGCGTCGCCGCGCCCAGCCCCGACATGGCGCCGAGCGCACCCGCCGCCGCGACCGTCGCGCCGCCCGCGACCGCGCCGGCGCGTTTCGCCACGCCCTCGAGGAAGCCGCCGATGCGCCCGCGCACGCCCGGCGCGAGCAGGTTCTGCGCCAGCTTCTCCGCGGGTGACTGCACGGTCGCGTCGACCAGCCGGGCCACCGCCTGCGCGATCGCGCAGGCCGCGAGATCCGCGCGCAGCGCCAGCGCCGCGCCCGCCGCCGCCACCGCCGCGGGCGCCAGCACCAGCGCCTGGCCCACACCGAAGCGCCGCCACAAGAGCGGCGCCAGCGCCACCTGCGCGAGCAGCGTGGTCGCGTGGGTCGCGCCGCGCAGCCAGCCATAGAAGCCGGCGAGCGCGGCCTCGTCGGTGTAGCGGGCGCTCGCGGCGGCGCCGAGCGTGCTGTACAAAAGCGGCCCGACCGCGCCGGCGATGGCGACGATCCAGGCCAGGCGGCGCGCCAGCGGACTCGTGCGCACCGCCGCGAAGCCCTCGCGCCAGGCCGCGGCCAGCGCGCGCACGCCGCCCGGCGCCGCCGCCGGGGCCGCCTTCGCGACCACGTCGCCCACGCGGCGCATCCGCTCGAGCGCGCGCCGCGCGATCCGCCACACCAGCAGCGCGGCGACCACGTGCGCGGCCGCGGCGGCCACGAACAGGTTCTCCACGCCGATCGCGTGCGCGAGCGGCCGCGTGAGCAAGGAGCCGCTCACCAGCCCGACGCCGCCCACGGCTACCAGCGGCGGCACCAGCCGGCGCGCCTGGCGCGCGTCGAAGCGGTCGGCGACCAGCACCCAGAAGCCCAGGTCCATCGCCGCGGCCAGCTGCTTGCTCACGATCAAGAGCGCGTGCGGCGCGGCGCCCGGCGCCAGGTGGAGCGCCACGCGCAGGCCCACCAGCGCCAGCGCCGCCGCCACCGCCCCGGCCGCCAGCAGGCGCGCGCGCTCGCGCCGGTCGGCGAGCGCGCCCCACACGCCCAGGGTGACGATGAGCAGCACCGAGCTGAGCGCGAGCTGCACGCCCAGGCCGTGCGCACCGACGCGGCCCAGGTACAGCGCGTCGGCCGCGTTGGCGGCGAACGCCTCGCCCAGCTCGAGCACCGCCAGCGACGCGGCGCAGAGTCCCCACAAGCCGCGCTCGTCCCGGTAGATCCCCAGCCGGCGCAGCTGCCCACCCGTCATGCGCGTCGAGAGTCTATACTGCGGCCGCTTTCCAGGGAGGGACACACATGCGTGCGATCGGGATCGGTGTGCTCGTGGTGGCGCTCGGCGCGGCGACGGCGGCGTGCGGCGGCAAGAAGGACGGCGGCGCGGGCGGCGGCGGCAAGGCCGACGCGAAGGCCGAGCTCGCGGCGATCGCGGGCAAGCCGGTCGCCGACGTGAACGCGCAGATCCCCGAGGAGCTCGCGGGCAAGCTCGAGTTCGTCGCGGTGCTCGGCGAGGACGACGAGCACGTCGCGGTGCAGCCGAAGGGCTGGGAGGGCAGCAAGGGCATGCCCGAGCGGGTCAAGCCGCCCGAGGCCGCCGGGCTCGGCTTCATGACCACGTTCTCGACGGGCTCGAACTGCGACGGCACCTGCGAGCCCAAGGACTGGCCGGCGACCGCCGAGAAGGTCGACTTCGCGCAGTTCAAGGGTCAGGACTTCACGATCGTCAAGGACGAAAAGAACGGCAGCACGCGCGTGCTGATCGCCAAGACCGTCGACCGCACCTATGTGGTGGCCGCGACCTGGAAGGAAGGTGCCAAGCGCTACTTCATCTGCCGCGCGACGCTCGACCAGGAGATCGCCGCCGCGGCGCCCGCGTTCGAGGCCGCATGCCGCGCGATGAAGGTCGTCGCGTGGCAGTGAGCCAGGAGCTCGCGTCGTGACGCCGGAAGAGTTCGTCGCCGAGCTGGATCGCGACAATCGCACCTTCCTCGACGGCCTGGCCGCGCGCTCCTGCGCCGGCGAGGCCGCGGACGACCTGTCGGTGACCAAGCTGCTGCGGCTGGCCCTGCGCAACGAGCTCGAGGCCTCCGAGCTGGCCGCGGCCTGGATGACCGACACCCCCGAGCTCGACGCCAAGCTCGCGCTCGCGCGCCAGTGCGGCGACGAGGCCAAGCACTACCGCTGGATCGAGGAGCGCCTGGCCGAGCTGGGCGATCGGCTGGAGGGCTTCGACCCCGCCGCACCGGGGCCGAGCCCGCTGCTCGTCTACCTGCGTGGCCTCACCGGCACAGTCGAGCGCGCCGCGGCCGGGCAGTTCACCCGCGAGGCGCTCGCGGTCGTGCGCAACGACGTGTTCGCCGCGTTCTGCGCGGCGCGCGGCGACGAGCTCACCGCGCGTCTCTACCGCGAGCGCATCCAGCCCGACGAGCAGCACCACCACGAGCTCGGCCGGCGCCTCTTGCTGCGCTACGCGACCAGCGAGGCCGCGCAGACGCGCGCGCGTGCCGCCGCCGCGAAGACACTCGCGATCGCCGACGAGCTGCAGGAGCTCGCGCGGCTGCGCGCCGGCATCTCGCGCGCGCCTGGCTGCTAGCGACCGCGGCGCGCTCGATGCCGGCTCCCGGCTAGAAGCTCCCGCCCAGCGACAGCGTGAAGCCGCCCTCGCTGCGCGGCGCGACGCCCAGGCCGTACCGCGCGTCACGCCGCGGGTTCACCGCCACGGTCGACCGCGACAGCAGGGCATAGTCGATGATCAGCGCCGCGGCGCTGCCGCCGACCACGCCGAACAGCAGCGACAGCGGACAGGCCACCTCCTGGTCCTCGTCTTTGATACAGCTGGCCGCGTAGCCCGCCAGCATGCCCGCCGCGGGAAGCCCGACGCGCACGCCGATGCTGGCGACGGCCGTGCCGGGGTTGCCGTGCTGCAGGTGCACGAAGGCCGGGGCGAGCGCCAGGCCACCGACGCCCGCCGCGACCGCGCCGCTCGCCAGTAACTGCGCGTCACCATCGCCGGCGAGCATCGCGCCAGCGAACAGCAGCGTCAGGCTGGCCGCGTCGGTCAGCATGATCTCCCAGCCGTACCACTCGGTCGTCGTCTCGACCGCTGGCGCCGCGACCGCGGGCACCGCGTACGCCGGAGCGTCCGCCGCGTCCTTGCGCAGCGCGAGATCGATCGGACGCTCCTCGCCGCGCGCGCGGGCGTCCACGTCGGCTGCAGCGGCCGCCCGTCCCTGCGCGGCCTTGCGGGCGCGCTCGTCGGTCTTCGTGGCGGCGGGCGTGACGTCCGCGCCGTCAGCGCTGTCCGCGTGAGCCACCGAGGGCCTGGCGATCCACGAGAGCGCGGCAACCGCGGCGAGAGCAGAACTGACGAAAGCGACCCGAGGCGACGACATGCCCGGATCATTTGCAGCCCGCGGGCCAGCGGCGCGCCGCAAGAGTTACGGACAGTTACGAGCGAGCCAGGTGTCGAGGATTCGACACGTTCCGGAGGAAGACGCCGGGCGTTCGTCAGAACACGTACTGGCCGCGGAGCATCGCCGAGTGACCCGTGATGTCCGGTCGCGCCATCACGCCGACCGTGGCGCTGTTCAGCGAGTAGTGGTAGTCGCCCAGGAACAGCCACTCCTCCGACTTGCGGAACACGATGCCGAAACCGCCACGGATGGTCGAACCCTTCGACGTGCCGGTGCACGTGACGTCGACCACCACGCAGTCACGGTAGGCGATGTAGCCGACG
>JBKJOI010000495.1:0-3220 GCA_046595695.1 Haliangiales bacterium
CCGCTGCGCCGGCGGATAGAGCGCGGCGAGCGCGGCGACCAGGTCCGGTCCATCGGCGGGCCCGAGCGTCTTCCAGCGCGCGCCCAGGTGCTGCGCGAGCGCGGCCTGCGCCTCGGCGACGAAGCCGGCGCGGGAAAGCGCCTGCGCGTGGAACACGTGCGCCGGGTCGCCGCCCTTGGCGCGGATCCGCTCCCAGGTGGCGAACGCGGCGGCGCGGTCGCCGCCGGCGAGCTGCGCGCGCGCCAGGCCGTCGAGCGCCGCGAAGCCGTCCGCCTCGAGCGCGAGCGCGAGCTCGAAGTGCCGCGCGGCCCGTGCCGGCTCGCGTGCGGCCAGCAGCACCTCGCCCGCCTGCACCTGCGCGTCGGCGGAGCCGGGCCGATCCTCGGTGGCCGCGAAGGCGAGCGCGCGCGCCGGCAGGCCCGGCTGCGGCGCGATCGCCAGCCGGCGCGCGTAGCTCATGGCCAGCCGGTACCACGGGCGCTCCACGTAGGAGAGCTCGCGCACCGCCGCGTCGGTCGAGCGATCGGCGAGCAGGTGCGCGCCGATGGTGCCGTGGCCGAGCGCGGCCTGCACGAGGCGGTGCGCGCGCACGTCGGTCGGGTAGAGCGTGCCGAGCGCGAGCCCGGCGGTGGCGGTGCGCCAGCGCTCGGGCAGCTTCTGCGCGCGTGCGGCCGCGTCGACGCCGGCGAGCGCGAGCTCGACGCGACCGCGCGCAAACAGCCAGTCGATCACCTGGCCCGCGCAGGCGCCGCCGCGGCCGGCGACCTCGGCGAGGGCCGCGTCGTCGCCGCGCGCGACCAGCGCCTCGAGGTAGCGGGTGACCAGCGGCGAGCGACGCTCGAAGTCGCCCGAGCCGCCGGTGATCTCGAGCGCGCGCCACGCCCTGGCCAGGTAGCGCCGCTCGCGCTCGCCGTCGCCGAGCCGGTGCGCGGCGTCGATGGCGATGGGCAGGAGCGCGAGCGTGTGCAGCGAAGTGTCGGCGTCGAAGCGCTCGACGAGCGCGCGATCGCCGCCGCGCCGCGCCAAGAGCTCGAGGGCGCGCGCGCTCCAGCGCTCGCGCTGCCAGTCGTTCACGTCGACGCGGGCGCGCAGCTCGTCGACGAGCGCGAGCGTGACGTCGGTCAGCCCGAGCGCGTCGGCGCGCTCGGCGAGCCGGGCGAGCGCGCCGGGGCCGACGCGGCGCGCCGCGGCCAGGCACACCGGCAGGAGCGTGCTCGCGTCGGCGTCGAGCGCCAGGGCGAAGACCAGCTCGAACAGGTGGCCGACCAGCGTGTCGTCGACCGCCGCGAGCATGGCGGCGGGCGCGGCGTCGCCGGTGCTCACGGCGAGCGCGGCGAAGACCAGGCGGCCGGCCTCCAGGTGCTGCACCGTCTTCAGGGCCACGCCGGCGCGCACGCCGTCCTCGAGGAAACGGTGCAGGAAGTCGCCCGCCACGCTGCGCTCGTCGGGCTGCTCGAGCACCTCGTCGAGGCCGCGGCGACGCAGCTTCCACGCCGCGTCCCAGGCGCCGACCGCCTCGTACAGGCGCGCCGGCTCGTCGAAGCGCTGCGGGCCGCGCCAGGCGGCGCGCGCGAGCCACAGCTCGACCACGCGCGCGAGCTCGGCCGGCTGGCCGGCGCGCGACAGGGCGCGCGCGCGCGGCAGCAGGTAGCGCTCGTCCTCCTTCGCCAGCTCGTAGAGGCGCGCGTAGGCGGCGGCGGCCGCGCTCCAGTCGGAGGCGGCGTGGAGCTGCGCGGCGCGGCCCTCGTGCAGGTCGAGCCGGTCGGGGCGCACGCCGAGCGCGCTCGCGTACGCGGCCGCGGCGGCGGCGGGGCGTCCGCTCGACTCGTGCACCCAGGCGAGCACGAGCGGCCAGCGGACGTCCTGGGGCGAGCGCGTGATCGTCTTCGTGTAGAAGCCTTCGAAGCGGGCGAGCACGCCGTGGCGACGGCCGTACGCGGCGGCCGCGGTGACCGCGGTGCGGTCGTCGGGGGCGGCGTTCACGATCTCGATCCACTGATCGATCGCGTCCTGGTGGTGCCCGCGGCGCTCGAGCTTGTCGATGTAGCTCTGGCGCACCAGCACGGTGAGCCCACGCTTCTCGGCGGCGCCGGCGCCGGGCAGCGCGGCCAGGGCGGCGAGCGCGTCCTGGTAGATCGTGGCGAGCGCGGCGTCGTCGGCCGCGCCGACCGCCACCGTGCCCAGGCCCTCGAGCGAGCGCAGGTCGCGCGGCAGACGCGCGCGCAGCTCGGTGAACAGCGCGCGCGCCTCGGCGGCGCCGCCGGCGCGCAGGTGGCGCCAGGCGAGCTCGAGGCGCCGCTCGTCGCGCGCCGCGGCGGGCAGCCACCCGGCGCTGCGGCCGTAGGCAGCGAGCGCCTCGGCGCTGCGGCCGCGGCGCTCGAGGAACGCGGCGTGGCGGGCGAAGCCGTCGGCGGCGGCAGGAGAGGGCGCGCTGGCGCGGGCGAGCGCCGCAGTCGCCTCGCGGTAGAGCGCGTCGGCGGCGTCGTGCTGGCCGGCGGCCTCGTCGGCATCGGCGAGCAGGAAGAGACGTCCGGGCGCGCGCTTGCCGAGGTTCGCGTGGCGGGTGAGCGCGCGGATGGCGAGCTCGTGATCCGCCGCGTCCGCGGCCTCGCGGGCCACGCGCAGCAGGAAGTCGGCGTCGGCGAAGCGATCGATCGCCGCGGTGAGGGTCTGGCGGCGCGCGGCGTGGTCCTGGGCGAGGCCCTGCCAGCGCGCGAGGGCGTAGACCGGGCGATGGTCGCGCGGGCGCGCGGCGGCCTCGGCGCGGAAGGCGGCCAGGATGGCGGCGCGGCCGGCCTTGCGCGCGGTGAGCGCGCGCAGCTTGTCGGCCGGGCTGCTCTCGGCGCCGTGCGCGGGCGGCGCCCAGCCGTCGCCTTCGTACTCGCTCTCGTATTCGCCTTCGTGGTCGCCGCCTTCGTCGTCGTACTCGCGGCCGCCGCCCTCGAACGGGTCGCCCTGCAGGTACGCGGGTACGTCGCCGGCGGCCAGCTCGCGGCTGACCTCGTCGACGAATGCGCGCGTGTACTCGCGCGCCGCGGCCGTGAAGTCGCGCTGCGACTCGTACACGCCGCCCAGCCGATCCCAGTAGAGCAGAGGGTCCCGGCCGAGCGTGCGCGCCGCGGCCAGCTCGCGCGCCGCGTCGTCGAACAGGTAGTAGTCCCACGCCGCCGCGGCGACCTGCAGGTGCGCCGCCGGGTCGCCCGGCCGCGCGGCCACCAGG
>JBKJOI010000753.1:0-16175 GCA_046595695.1 Haliangiales bacterium
GTCGAGACCCTGCTGGCGATCCGCGCGCTGCACCGCGAGCACGGCCACATCCAGGAGGTCATCGTACAGAACTTCCGCGCCGGCGCGGCCACGCCCATGCACGCGGCGCCCGAGCCCGACGATCACGAGGTCGCGCACGCGGTGGCGATCGCGCGCCTCGTCCTCGACGACCAGGTCAGCGTGCAGGCGCCGCCCAACCTGAACCCGAGCGCGACGGCGCTGCTGATCGCCGCGGGCGTGAACGACTTCGGCGGCATCTCGCCGGTGACGCCCGACTACATCAATCCCGGCCATCCGTGGCCGCACCTGCGCGCGCTCGCCGACGCGTGCGCGGCCGCCGGCTACAGCCTGCGGCCCAGGTTGCCGGTGTACGACGCGTGGACCGCCGAACCGTTCCTGCACCCGGCGCTGCAGGCGCCCACGGTGGCCGCGCGCACCCGACTCGAGAGCGTGGAGCTGGCGTCATGAGTGCAATGGAGAACCATCTCGCCGCCGCGGCCGACCCCGTGCGCGCGCTGCTCGAGCGCTGCCTCGCCGGCCACGATCCGAGCGCCGCCGAGGCGCTGCCGCTGTGCGCCGCCGACGGCGCGGATCTCGACGCGCTGTGCGCGGTCGCCGATCGGCTGCGCCACGAGCAGGCCGGCGACACCGTCACCTACGTCGTCAACCGCAACATCAACTTCACCAACGTGTGCGTGAAGGGCTGCCGCTTCTGCGCCTTCTCGCGCGCCGCGCGCAACGACCAGGCCTACTTCTTGGGCGTCGACGAGGTCGTACGCCGCGCCGTGCAGGCGCGCGATCTGGGCGCCACCGAGGTCTGCATCCAGGCCGGCCTCGCGCCCGGCATGGACGGCCAGTTCTATGTCGACCTGTGCCGCGCGGTGCACGAGGCCGCGCCCGAGCTGCACATCCACGCGTTCTCGCCCGAGGAGATAAAGTACGGCGCCGGCCTGCTCGGCATCTCGTACGGCGCGTACCTCGAGCTGCTCGTCGACGCCGGCCTGGGCTCGCTGCCCGGCACCGCCGCCGAGATCCTCGACGACGAGGTGCGCGACCGCATCGCGCCGGGACGCATCACCACCGCCGAGTGGATCGACGTGGTCCGCGCCGCGCACGGGCTGGGCCTGCCGACCACGTCGACGATCATGTTCGGGCACGTCGAGACCGACGTGCAGCGGCTCGCGCACCTGGAGCTCCTGCGCACGCTGCAGCTCCAGACCGGCGGCTTCACCGAGTTCGTGCCGCTGTCCTTCGTACACCACGAGGCGCCCATGTTCGCGCGCCAGCTCCTGCCCGACCTGCGCGCCGGCGCGACCGAGCTCGAGGTCGTGCGTCTGTTCGCGATCGCGCGGCTCATGCTCGGGCGCAGCTTCCGCAACCTGCAGGTCTCGTGGGTCAAGCAGGGCATCGCCATGGCCGAGCGGCTGCTCGGCTGCGGCGTGAACGACCTGGGCGGCACGCTCATGAACGAGAGCATCTCGACCTCCGCGGGCGCGCCGCACGGTCAGCTCATGTCGCCGGCGCGGCTACGCGCCGCCGTGCGCGCCGCGGGTCGCATTCCCGCGGAGCGCAACACCCGCTACCAGATCCTGCGCGAGTTCCCGGCCGTGGCCGAAGGCGCCGAGCTGGCTGCCGAGTCCGCCGGCGAGCCGCTCGAGCAGGTCGCCGATCCCGAGGCGACCTTCGGCAGCTACGTGCAGCTCACCCGCGCGCCTTCTTTCCGTTTCCGCCGCGAAGCCACGCGCTGACCAGCTCGAGATCCGCGGGTAGATCCACGTCCAGGCCCAGGCCGGGCGAGCGGTAGACGCCCGCGCGCAGCCCGGCGGCGTCGATCGCGGCCAGATGGCGCGTGCAGCTGTCGGCGTTGCCGAACGCGGTGACCAGGTGGTTGCGCGCGCGCAGCGCCAGCGCGTTGGTACCCTGATCGTGGCGATCGGGCGCGACCACCACGTCGACCTCGCCCAGCCCGTCGAGGATGCCGTTCACGTCGCCGACCTCGAGGTAGGGCAGATCCGACATCATGACGAGGACGGTCCCGGCGCCGCGGCGAACCTCCTCGCGCAGCGCCGCGTCGACGAGCGCACCCAGCTTCCAGCCGCTACCCGGGTCCATGCTCACGTCGATGTCGCGGCCGCGCGCGAGCCGGGCCACCTCGACGCTGGGCGTGAGCACGGTGACGCCGGCGATGGCCGCGCAGGTCTGCAGGACGCCCAGCACGTGCTCGCACATGGCGCGCGCGAACGCGGCGCGCTCATCGGGCGTGAGCACCTTGCGCAGGCGCTGCTTGGCGCGCGCGAAGTCGTTCACCGGCACCACCGCCCATACCGGCGTGTCGATGCTCATACCAGGCCTCGCGCGAACTCGAGCACCTCGGTCGCCAGGCGCTTGCGGTCGGCGCGATCGCGCATGATCGCCTGGGTCGAGCAGAGGCGCGGCCCATCGATGCCGGCCTCGTCGCCGGTCTCGACGACGAACCCGGCCAGTAGCCGCCCGTAGTGGCGCGCCACCTGAGCCGCGGTGGCGGGCAGCCCGGTCAGCTCGAACAGCATGCGCGCGAGCGGGCCCTTCACGGCCTCGCCCTGGATGATCGGGCTCACCGCGATGACCGGCCGGCTGGCCAGGACCTCGCGCACGCCGGGCAGCCCGAGGATCGGATCGATCGAGACGTAGGGATTGGACGGACCGATCAGGACCACGTCGGCCGCGGCGATGGCCTCTATGACCCCGGGGGCCGGATCGGGCGCGCCGTTCGACCAGACCCGCTTCACGCCCGGCGCGGTCCGGTGGCGCACGAACCAGTCCTGGAACGTGAGCGTGCCGTGCTCGTCGGTGTCGATCATGGTCGAGCAGGTGCCGTCGGTCATGGGCAGGACGCGCGCGGGCACGCCGAGCGCGCGGCACAGCCGCTCGGTCACCGCGCCGAGCCGCTCGCCATGCTCGAGCGCCTGCGTGCGCATGACGTGGGTGGCCAGATCGGTGTCGCCGAGCGCGAACCAGTCGTCGCCGCCGTAGCGGCGCACCATGGCGAGCGCGTGGAAGGTCTCCTCGGTGAGACCCCAGCCGCGCGCCTCGTGCGCCAGTCCGGCGAGCGTGTACATGACGGTGTCGACGTCGGGCGAGATGTGCAGGCCCCAGTGCTCGAAGTCGTCACCGGTGTTCACGATCACGGTCAGCGCGCCGGGCGGCAGCGCCGCGGCCAGGCCGTCGGCGAAACGCGCGCCGCCGACGCCGCCGGAGAGCGCGACCACCGAGCGCAGCGAGCTCATGGGATAACCCGGCGCCGCGACCTCGACCTCGACCTCGACGTCATCGATAGAGGTCCTTGTCGGGATCGCGGCAGAGCTCGGTGGCGGTGTGCTCGCCGGCCGTGAACGTCAGCCCGCGCACGTGCACGACCGCGCGGCCTTCGTTGGCCTGCCCGGCGACCAGGTCCGCAGCCGCCGCGATCTGATCCGCGGGCGCGGTGACGGTCTGCTCGAGCGCGCGTCCGAACAGGTCGGGCTCACCGAAGCGGTCGGAGAGCGGCGGCAGCCCGGCCACGCCGACGGCCGCGCCGACGGTACCGAGCCGGAACGGTCGGCCCAACGAGTCGCTGATGATGATGCCGATCGAGGGCGTGCCGCCCGGCGCCAGCGCCTGGCGCAGCCGCTCGGCCGACGCGTCGGGCTCGACCGGTAGCAGCAGCACCCACGGCCCGCTGGTGGCGCGCGACCCCGAGGGCCGCGCGTTCGAGGCGTCGATGCCGGCGTTTGCGCCGACGACGCCGGTGCGGTGGCGGACCACCAGCACGCCGGGCGCCGCGCGCGAGATCTCGACCGACTCACGCAGGATCAGCTCGACCAGGCGCGCGTCCTTCTCGACGACGCGCGCGAGCTCGAGCGCGCGCAGCCCGGGCTCGACCCGCGAGATGTCGACGAAGCGACCTTCGGCGCGCGAGACCGCCTTGGACGCGACCACCAGCACGTCGCCGTCCTGCAGCTCGAGCTCGGCGCGCCGCAGGCCGTCGGCCACGAGCGAGGCGAGGTCGTCACCCGGGCCGATGACCGGCAAGCCGGGCAGCGCGCGCAGCTCGAGACGCGGCGCGCACGCGAAGTTCACGACGCCAGGCCCACGAAACGGACGCCCGCCCCCGTTCCCTTGTAGCGCTTGTTGAGATGCATCAGCACAGGCGTGAGCGACTCTAGCGCAATCGCGTTCCGCAAGGGGCCGGCATCGAGACCGCGCAGGCCGAGCTCGCCGACCAGCTGGATCGTGACCTCGCGCGCGCCCTCGTCGTCGGAGCAGACGAGCGTGTCAATGTCGAGCAGGACGGCGGGATCGCACAGATGCGCGGAACTCACGTGGTGCAGCGTGGCGACCACCTTGGCCCCAGGGCCCAGGATCTGCTGGGCCTCGAGCGCCGCAGCGTGTCCGACCGGCAGGTGCACCTGGCTCACCTTGGGCGGCGCGAGCGGCACCGTGATGTCGATGACGATCTTGCCCTGTAGCGCGCTGCGCAGGATCAACAGGGTCTCGGCGTGGGCTGAATAGGGCACGCTCAGCAGCACGACCTCGGCCTGCAGCACCGCCCATGTGTTGTCGCCGCCCGCGATGTGACCGTGGCCGGCACAGGTCAGCTCCTGCGCCCGCTCGCGCGCGCGCGCGGCGTCACGCGAGCCGATGGTGACGTGGTGACCGGCGCGCGCCCAGCGCATGGCCAATCCCCGCCCTTCGCGACCCGTTCCACCGACGATGGCGATGCGCATGTCTGTCTCTCCTTACTTCTGCGACGAACGACCGCGGGGAGCTACTGTGTGAGCTCGGCCAGGAGGCGCACGGCCTCGATCTGCTGCACGCCCACGATGAGGGTGCCGACCTTCGACGCCTTCCAGACCTCCAGGCGGTCGCGGATGCGCTCCTTGGGGCCGACCAGGTGCAGCGCGTCGACGAGCGCGTCGGGGACCGCCGCGACGGCCTCCTTGCGCTTGCCGTCGAGGTATAGGTCCTGGATCTTGATCGCCTCGGCCTCGTAGCCGATCTTGCGGATGTACGCGTTGTAGAAGTTCTTCTCGCGCGCGCCCATGCCGCCGATGTAGAGCGCGAGGCTCTGCTTGAGCGGTGCGCGGCAGGCGTCGAGATCGTCGCCGATGATCACGGCGACCGTGGGCGCGATGTCGAAGTCCTTCAGGCTCTTGCCGTTGCCGGCCTTGGCGAAGCCCTCGGCGAGGTTCTCCTCGATCACGTCGAAGCGCTCGGGGTGCATGCAGGTGAGCAGGAGCCCGTCGGCCAGCTCGGCGGCCATGGTCTGGCTCTTGGGCGCCATCGAGCCGGTGTAGATCGGGATGTCCTTGCGACCGTGGATGATGCTCTTGAGCGGCTTGCCCAGCCCGGTCGCGCCCGGCCCGCGGTACGGGATCTGGTAGCGCTCGCCGTCGAACTGCAGCGCCTCTTCGCGGGCGAAGATCTTGCGCACGATCTGCACGTACTCGCGCAGCCAGGTGAGCGGCTTGTCGAACGCCACGCCGTGCCAGCCCTCGACGACCTGCGGCCCCGAGGTGCCCAGGCCGAGGATCATGCGGCCGCCGGAGAGCGCGTCGATGGTCATCGCGGTCATCGCGGTGTTCGCGGGCGAGCGCCCGGGCAGCTGCATGATGCCGGTGCCGAGCCGGATCTTGGTCGTCTGCGCGGCGATCCACGCGAGCGGCGAGACCGCGTCGGAGCCGTAGGCCTCCGCGGTCCAGACCGAGTCGAAGCCGAGACGTTCGGCTTCCTTGATGAGGTTCATGTCGATGGCGATCTGGGCACCCGAGTACCCGACCATTAGACCGAGGCGCATGGCTCCTCCTGGAGGACTAGCGTTGGGAGCCAAATAGAACATGTTTCACTTTCGATGTCGAGCGCGCGCAGGTGGGGCGGGCGAGGCGCCGCCGACGCTACCCGAGGATCGGCCAGCGACGCTCGGCGTACAGCCGATCGACACCGGCGCGCATGCGCTCGAGCACGACGCGGAAACCCTCGTTCACCAGCGCCTCGTCGGTCGCATCGTCCGGCCCGATGCTGCGGCCGAGCACGTCGTCCAGGCGGATCGGCTCGAGCACCTCGACCGTGATCTTGGCGGGCAGCGGCAGCTGGGGCAGGAACGGCAGCGCCCAGACGCCCCACGGCAGCCCGGCCATCACCGGCCACACGTCGGCGGAGCGGACCAGCTTGCGCAGGCCGATCCGGTCGGCGAATGACTTGCCCGAGGCGAGCACGATGAGCGTCTCGTGCGAGCCGGCCGAGACCACCGGCGTGATCGGCAGGCCCCAGCGCATCGCCTGCGCGACGAAGCCGGTGCGCCCGCCCAGATCGATCTCGCGGCGCTTCCAGAACGGCCGGAAGCTCTCGCGCGCGGCGCCCGGGAAGACCAGGACCGACTCGCCGGTCGCGAGCGCCGCGTCCATGTGCGCGCGGTCGGCGGGGATCACGCCCGAGTCGAGCAGAAGATTGGAGGCGCGCGCGCCGAAGCGGTGCAGGATCTCGTGGGAGAGCACGTAGAGCGGTCGCGTGTAGCCGTAGTGCTCGTGCCAGGCGTTGCCGAAGCACAGGCCGTTCACCGGCAGCACGCCGCCGTCGTGGTTGGCGACCAGGAGCGTCTGCTGGTCGGGCAAGCGCTCGAGCCCGCGCACGTCGTTCCTGAAGTAGTGCCGCGCGATCGGGCCCATGAAGCGGCACGAGCGGCGCACGACCTTCATGTCGACGGGCGTGACCTCGACGCCGGGGCTCATGGCACCGCGTGCAGCCTGACCCGCTCGGGCTCGAAGAACGAGCGCAGGAGCGCGATCGTGGCCGCCGGCTGCTCGATGATCGGCATGTGGCCGCAGCCCTCGAGCACCTCGAGGCGGCCCAGCTTCAGGTTGGCGGCGGCGCGGCGCACCGCGCCGAGCGGCACCAGCCGGTCCTGGTCGCCCCAGATGATGAGCGCGGGGATGCCCAGCTTGTGCGCGTTGTCGGCCAGGGTCGGCATCATGAGGTCGGGCAGGAGGTCCTGCATCACCTTGCTGATGTGACGCAGGCGCGCCTCGCGCGGCCGGTGGATGTTGTCCTCGGCGAACTTGCGCGTGTACTCGTTCTTGGCGTGGAACACGTGGCGCAGGATGCTGTAGGCGCTGAACACCAGCAGCATGTCGACGATCGGCCGCCGGAGCACCACGCGCGCCGCGAGCCGGGTCCAGAAGGAGTAGCGGCGCATGCCGGCGCTGTTGATGAGCACCAGCTGCTCGACGCGCTCGGGCGCCAGCAGCGCCGCCTGCGCACAGATCGCGCCGCCGGCGGAGTGCCCGATGAGCGTCGCGCTCTTGACGCCCAGGGCGTCGAGCAGCTCGAGCAGGGCGCGGGCGTGGCCGCGCACGCTCATGCGCGAGCGCGGCTTGTGCGAGTCACCGGCGCCGGGCATGTCGACGCCGATCACGCGGTAGCGATCGGAGAACGCGGGCGCCACGTGCTCGAAGTGGGTGAAGTCGCCGCCCAGGCCGTGGATGAACACCAGCGCCGGGCCCTCGCCCTCGTCGAAGCAGGCGAGGCGTCCCGAGGGCGTCTCGATGAAGCGCGTCTGATAGGGGAAGAGCCGTGGCCCCTTGCGCTCGGGCATGATGCGCCAGCGGACCACCTAGGAGGCCCCGTAGACGGGCATGGGCGCGGGCGCGCCGGCGATCAGCTCGCGCACCGCGGCGCCGACCTCGGCGGCCTCGAAGCGGCGGGCGCGATCGACCTTGGCGGCGGGTCGCCAGCCGCCTACGAGCGTGATGAGCCCGCCCTGGATCTCGAAGACGCGACCGGAGATGTCGCGCGCGTCGGCGCTGGCCAGCCAGGCGACCAGCGGCGACACGTTCTCGGGCGCCATGGCGTCGAAGCCCTCGTCGGGCCTGGCCATCATGGTGGCGAAGACGCCCTCGGTCATGCGCGTGCGCGCGGCCGGCGCGATCGCGTTCACGCGCACGCCGTAGCGGCCCATCTCGGCGGCGGCGACCAGCGTGAGCGCCAAGATGCCGGCCTTGGCGGCCGAGTACGCGCCCTGCCCCACGCTGCCCTGCAGCCCGGCGCCCGAGCTGGTGTTGATCACGCGCGCGTCGACGGGCTCGCCGGCCTTGGTCCGGTCGCGCCAGTAGGCGGCGGCGTGCCGCAGCGGCGCGAAGTGGCCCTTGAGGTGCACGCGGATGATCGCGTCCCACTCCTCCTCGGAGCAGCTCACCAGCATGCGGTCGCGCACGAAGCCGGCGTTGTTCACCAGCACGTCCAGGCGGCCCCAGGTGTCGACCGCGCTGGCGATCAGGCGGCGGGCGCCCTCCCAGTCGGCGATGTCGTCGGCGTTCGCGATGGCCTGGCCACCCGCGGCGACGATCTCCGCGACGACCTGGGCGGCCGGCGCGGCCGAGGGATCGCGGCCGTCGTTGGCGACGCCGAGATCGTTCACGACGACGCGCGCCCCCTGGCGCGCGAGCTCGAGCGCGTGGGCGCGGCCGAGGCCACGTCCCGCACCAGTGACGATGGCCACGCGGCCCTCGCAGATCATGCTCATGGCGGTGGCGCTCACTTGCCGAAGTTGGGGTCGCGCTTCTCGACGAACGCGGCGCGCGCTTCGTCAGCCACGCCCGAGAGGTTGAGCTCGAAGGTGAAGCCCTGCTCGTAACGGTAGCTCTTCTTGACGTCGATGGGGTCGAT
The DNA here is from genome assembly GCA_046595695.1 of Haliangiales bacterium. Classification (GTDB taxonomy): domain Bacteria; phylum Myxococcota_A; class Polyangia; order Haliangiales; family SHYZ01; genus JBKJOI01. Next base: position 8,680 of record JBKJOI010000753.1, read on the forward strand.
GCCGTTCAGCGCCTGCTTGGCGGCGCGGATCACCGCGGTGCTCTTGGCGGCGATCTGGGTGGCCACGCGCATGGCCGCCGGGCGCAGCTCGGCGCGCTCGACGACCTCGAGCACCGAGCCGTGCTGGTGCAGCTCGGCGGCGGTGGCGCGCGCGCCGGTGTAGAACATGGCGCGCATCTTGTGCTGCGGGACCAGCCGCGACAGGTGCGTGGCGGCGCCCAGCGCGCCGCGGTCGACCTCGGGCAGGCCGAAGGTCGCGTCGGTGGACGCCAGGATCACGTCGGCGTTGCCGACCAGGCCGATGCCGCCGCCCAGGCAGTAGCCGTGGACCGCGGCGATCACCGGGACCTCGCACTCGTAGACTGCCGCGAACGCCGCATAGCAGCCGCGATTCGCTGCCACCAGGGCGTCGTAGCCCTTCGAGGCCTGGATCTCCTTGATGTCGACGCCGGCGTTGAAGCCCTTGCCTTCGGCGGTGAGGATCACGACCTTGACGGCCGCGTCGGTGCCCAGGCCGCGGATGAGCCCCGCGAGCGCAAACCAACCCTTGGAATCCAGGGCGTTCACGGGTGGATTCTCCATGACCACCTCGGCGATACCGGCTTCGATGCGATGCGTGATGCCCATTTCAACCTTCCGCGAGTTTGTGGCATCCTGAATAGAACATGTTTCATTTCATGAGGCAAGCGGCGCTGGACATGTCCGGCAAGACGGTCATCGTCACCGGTGGCACCAAGGGAGTCGGACGAGGCATCGCGCTGCGCTACCTCGAGGCGGGCGCGGACGTGGTCGTCTGCGCGCGCAAGCCTCCCGAGACCCCGGTCGCGCACGGCGAGCGCACTGCGCTCTTCGTCGCGGCGGATGTGCGCGAGGTCGACCCGATCGATACGGTCGTGAAGGCCGCCACCGAGCGCTTCGGCCGGCTCGACGTGCTGATCAACAACGCAGGCGGCACGCCCTACGCACTCGCGGCCACCGCGTCCCCGCGCTACTCGACCTCGATCATCGCGCTCAACCTGCTCGCGCCCCTGCACTTCGCGACGCGCGCCAACGCGGTCATGCAGACACAGGACTCCGGCGGCGCGATCGTGAACATCGCCAGCGTGAGCGGTACCCGCCCGTCGCCGGGGACGGCCGCCTACGGCGCGGCCAAGGCCGGCCTGCTCAACCTGACTCAATCGCTGGCGGTCGAGTGGGCCCCCAGGGTGCGCGTGAACGCGATCACCGCGGGGCTGCTCAGGACCGAGCAGGCCGAGCTGCACTACGGCAACGAGGCCGGCATCGCCGCAGTCGCCGCGACCGTGCCCCTCGGGCGCATGGGCGAGCCCGACGACGTCGCCGACACCTGCCTGTACCTGACGTCACCCCTCGCGCGCTACGTCAGCGGAGCGAACATCTTGCTCCACGGCGGCGGCGAACGCCCCGCGTTCCTGGCAGCGGCGAAGGCGACGTAGGCGGCGTTCCCCCAGCGCCGCGTTCGCTACGCCGGCACGACGAACGTGGCCCAGCCCTGCACGGCGACGCCGCCGGTCTGCTTGGTGCACACGAGCTCGAGATCGACGCGACGCTCGCCGTTCTCCTCGTAGCGCTTGGCCACGCGGCCGGTGAACGTCAGCACGTCGCCGGGCCACACCTGCTCCTTCCAGCGGACCTTGTAGCGACGCACGTTCTCGGCGCCGAGCCATCCCGTGGCCCAGCTGGACAGCACGCCCGCCTGGAACATGCCGACGGCGAGCGGCGCGTCGTAACCGGCGGCGCGCGCGAACGTCTCGTCGTGGTGGATCGGGTTCATGTCGCCCGAGGCGCCCTGGTAGCGCACGAGATCGGTACGCGTCACCGGGCCGACCACGAGCGGCGCCGGGCCGTTCGCGCCCTCGACGAGAGCTTCCCAGCTGGGCATCTACTTCTCCTCCGGAGGACGCTCGGTCTCGACGCCGGTCATGCGCGCCTCGGCGACCAGCTTGCCGCTCTCGTCACGGAACTCGGTGACCATGACCGCGAACGTCATGGCGCCGCCGCGCTTGCCGGCCTTGTCGTAGATCGCCTCGATGCGCGAGCGGCAACGCAGGCGCGTGCCGGCGACCGGCGGCGGGCCGTGGAAGATGTACTCCTGCTCCGCGTGCATGCCGCGCTTCTGGTCCATCTCGACCAGGTGCCAGGGGTTCGCGCCGGCCACGAGCTCCTCCCAGAAGAACATGGTGGTGAGGAAGGTCGGCGGCGACGGCTGCTTCTCGCGGCGGAAATAGGCCGGGTCGGTGGCGTGCACCGCGCGCGCAAACTCGTGGATCTTGCCGCGCTCCACGTCCAGATCGAACTCGGTGCCCTGTGCGCCGAGCGCGGATTTGTCCATCATGAGGATCTCCTAGGCGTGCTGGCTGCTGACGGCGACGACCTCGCCGGTCATGTAGGTCGAGTACTCACTGGCCAGGAACACGATCACGTTCGCGACCTCCCACGGCTCGGCGGCGCGCCCGAAGGCCTCACGCGAGGTCAGCTCGGTGAGCAGCTCGTCGGTGGTGACCTTGGCCAGGAAGGCGTGCATCGCCAGGCTGGGCGCGACCGCGTTCACGCGCACGTTGGCGGGCGCGGCCTCGATCGCGGCGCAGCGCGTGAGCGCCATGACGCCCGCCTTGGCCGCGGCGTAGTGCGCCTGGCCCGCCTGGGCGCGCCAGCCGAGCACCGAGGCGTTGTTCACGATCGCGCCCGAGCGGCGGTTCGGCGCGGTCATGTGCCTGAGCGCCGCGCGCATGCAGCGGAAGGTGCCGTTCAGCGTCACGTCGAGCACGCGGCTCCACTGCTCGTCGGTCATGTCGACCAGGTTGGCGGTCCCGCCCAGGCCCGCGTTGTTCACCAGCACGTCGACGTGGCCCATCGCCGCGATCGCGGTGTCGAAGAGCCTCTGCACGTCGGCCTCGACGGTGACGTCGCAGCGGACCGTCACCGGCTTGACGTTGCCGGGCGTGAGCTCGGCGAGCGCCTCGGCGGCCTCGCCCAGGCGACGCTCGTGCACGTCGCTGATCACGACCGTGGCGCCCTCCTCGACAGCGCGGCGCGCGGTCGCGAAACCGATGCCGGTGCCGGCGGCGGCGGTGACGAGGACCTTCTTGCCGGCGAGCAGGCCGTGCGCGGGTGGGTAGGCGGGCTTCTGCGTCATGGACGGGTCTCCACCGGGCGGCTCTCGGGCACGCGCGGCTCGGGTGGCAGGCCCAGCGCCCGCTCACCGATGAGGTTGCGCTGGATCTCGCTGGATCCGGCGTAGATGGTGTCGGCGCGCGCGAACAGGAACAGCCGCTGCAGCGGGGTGAGCTCGCCGTCCGGCTCGGTGATCTCGGCGCGCTCGCCGAGCACGTCCATGGCCAGCTCGCCCAGCTCGCGGTGCCACTCCGACCAGTAGAGCTTGCCGATCATGGCCTCGCGGCCGAGCTCGCCGTCCTTCAGCGCGGACAGCGTGCGCAGCGCGTTCAGGCGCATGATCTCGAGGCCCATCCAGGCGCGCGCGAGCCGCTGCCGGATGCGCGGCTCCTGCGCGGCGCCGGTCTGCTTGGCGACCGCGATCACCTGCGCCAGCTCGTTGCGGAAGCTCAGCTGCTGGCCGAGCGTCGACACGCCGCGCTCGAACGCCAGCGTCGCCATGGCGACCTTCCAGCCGCCGCCGGGCTCACCGATCATGTGGTCCGCCGACGTGCGCGCGCCGTCGAAGAAGACCTCGTTGAACTCGCACGAGCCGGTGATCTGCCGGATGGGCCGCACATCGACGCCGGGCTGCTTCATGGGCACGAGCAGGTAGCTGAGCCCGCGGTGCTTGGGCGCGCTCGGATCGGTCCGGCAGATCACGAAGCACCAGTCACACCAGTGCGCGCCGGAGGTCCACACCTTCTGGCCGGTGACCACCCAGTCGTTGCCGTCGCGGACCGCGCGCGTCTGCACGTTGGCGAGGTCGGAGCCGGCGTTGGGCTCGGAGTAGCCCTGGCACCAGAGCTCGTCGCCGCTCAGGATGGGCGGCAGGAAGCGACGCTTCTGCGCCTCGGTGCCGAAGGCCGCGATCGTGGGCCCGATGAGCGTCTCGCCGATATGGCCGAGCCGCCCGGGCGCCTGCGCGCGCGCGTACTCCTCGCTCCACAGCACCTGGCGCATGATCGACGCGCCGCCGCCGCCCGACGCGACCGGCCAGCCCAGGCCGAGCCATCCCGCGGCGCCCAGCGTGCGCTCCCAGGTCTGGCGCGCTTCCACGAGCGCGTCGTCGTCGCCGGGGCCGCCGCGGCCGCGCAGGAACGCGAATTCCCCGGTGAGCTGGGTGTCGAGCCAGGCGCGAGCACGCGCGCGGAAGGCCTCGTCTTCGTCGCTGAAGCGGAGATCCATGACTACACGACCTCGCCGAGGATGTGCTTCGCGACCTGCTCGCGGTGGTGGTGCACGTCGCCGAGCATGGTCTGCGCGGCGCGCGCGCGGCGCAGGTACAGGTGCGCCGGGTGCTCCCAGGTGAAGCCGATGCCGCCGTGGATCTGCAGGTTCTCGGCGGCGCAGCGGTAAAACGCGTCGGAGGCCCACGCCTTGGCGGTCGCGGCGGCCAGCGGCAGCTCGGAGGACGACGTGGCGGCGGCCCAGCCGGCCCAGTAGACCGCGGAGCGCGCCGACTCGACCGCGACGAACAGATCGGCGCACTTGTGCTTGATGGCCTGGAACGAGCCGATCGCGCGCCCAAACTGCACGCGCGTCTTGGCGTAGTCGACCGCCAGCTCGAGACAGCGCTGCGCGCCGCCCAGCTGCTCGGCGGCGAGCGCCACGGCGGCCAGGTCGAGCGTGCGGGCGAGCGCGGCGGCGGTGGAGCCGGCCGCGCCGCCGCTCGCGCCGCCGAGCCGAGCTGCGGCGGGCACGCGCACGTCGATCAGCCGGACGTCGGCGAGCGGGCGCGTGCGGTCGAGCGTGGGCAGCGCGGCGCGCGAGATGCCCTTGGTGTCAGCGGGTAGCGCGAAGATCATGGGCTCGTCGCCGTCGCGTCCGCGCGCCGCGACGATCAGCAGATCCGCCGTGTGGCCATCGACGACGCTGGTAAGCACGCCCGACAGTACGAAGCCGCCGTTCGCATTCTCGCCTTCATCCGGCCGCGCTTCCGCCTGCAGCGTGAGCGCGGCCGTGGCCGTCAGCTCGCCCTCGGCCAGGCGCGGCAGCCAGGTCTGCTGCTGCGCCTGGTTGCCGGCGGCCAGGAGCGCGGTCTCGCCCAGGCAGACCGTGGCGAAGAACGGCGAGCCGAGCAGCGCGCGGCCCATCTCCTCCATGACCGCGACCAGCTCGACGTGGCCCATCCCGGCGCCGCCATACGCCTCGGGGACGATGAGCGCGGGCCAGCCCAGCTCGCTGACGATCCGGGGCCACGCGCCGGCGTCCTTGCCCGGACCCGCGTGCGCCTCGAGAAAGCGGCGCGCGCCCCGCCGCAGCTCTTCCTGTTCCTCGGTGAAGGCGAAGTTCATGGGACCCCGATCGCAGCTCGGCCAGGCTCTGGCCAGGCTCCAGATGAGCCCGACTAGAACATGTTTCAGTCCGGATCACAAGCAGCGCCGGGCCGCTCCCAGGCCGCTCCGGCGGCGGGCCGGGCCCCGGCGCCAGCGTGCCAGAACCGCGAAAAACCCACAGATCCGAACCTCTTGCGGGGTCGAGTGAAACATGTTCTAGTCGGCGCATGCGTGACAAGCGCCTCAGCGCTGCCGCCGTCGTCGCCCAGCTCACCGACGGCATGACCATCGGGATCGGCGGCTGGGGCTCTCGTCGTAAACCCATGTCCCTGGTGCGCGAGATCCTGCGCTCGCCGCTCCGCGATCTCACCATCGTGTCGTACGGCGGCCCCGACGTCGGGCTGCTGTGTGCCGCCGGCAAGCTCCGCAAGGCCATCTACGGCTTCGTGTCGCTGGACAGCATCCCGCTCGAGCCGCACTTCCGCGCCGCGCGCCAGAACGGCACGATCGAGGTCATGGAGCTCGACGAGGGCATGCTGCAGTGGGGCCTGTACGCGGCGTCCTTGCGCCTGCCCTACCTGCCGACGCGCGCTGGGCTCGGCTCCGACGTCCTCAAGGCGAACCCGAGCCTGCGCCTGGTGCAGTCGCCTTACGACGACGGCGAGCAGCTGGTCGCCATGCCGGCGCTGCGCCTCGACGCCGCGCTCGTGCACATGAACCGCGCCGACGCCTCGGGCAACGCGCAGTTCCTGGGTCCCGACCTCTACTTCGACGATCTCTTCCTGATGGCCGCCGAGAAGCGCTTCGTCTCGTGCGAGCGCGTCGTCGCTACCGAGGAGTTACTCGCCGCCGGCTCGGTGCACACGCTGCGGGTGAATCGCATGATGGTCGACGGCGTGGTCGAGGCGCCCAAGGGCGCGCACTTCACCAGCTGCGAGCCCGATTACGGCCGCGACGAGGCCTTCCAGAAGGAGTACGCGGCCAGCGCCGCCAGCCCCGAGGCCTGGCAGGCGTTCCATGCCCGCTACCTGGCCACGGAGGTGGCGTCGTGACGACGACTGACTTCACGCTCGACGAGCTGTGCGTCGTGGCCTGCGCCGAGGCCTGGCGCGGCGACGGCGAGATCCTCGCCAGCCCCATGGGCAACATCCCGACCCTGGGCGCACGACTGGCGCGTGCGACCTTCGCGCCTGACCTGATGCTCTCCGACGGCGTCGCCAGCCTGATCGCCGGCACCGTGCCACTCGGCGCGCCCGCGCCCACCGTCGAGGGCTGGGTGCCCTACCGGACCATCTTCGACATCGTCTGGTCGGGTCGCCGCCACGTCATGATGGGCGCCAGCCAGATCGACAAGCACGGCAACCAGAACATCGCGTGCATCGGCGACTTCGCGAAGCCCAAGTCGCAGCTCCTGGGCGTGCGCGGCGCGCCCGGCAACACCATCAACCACCCGACCAGCTACTGGGTGCCGAACCACACCGCGCGCGTGTTCGTGCCCGAGGTCGACTTCGTCTCGGGCGTCGGTTACGACCGCGCCGCGGCGCTCGGACCGGTGGCCGCGCGCTTCCACGAGATCCGCCGCGTGGTCACCAACAAGGGCGTCTTCGACTTCGAGACCCCGGAGCGCACCATGCGCGTGCGCTCGGTGCACCCGGGCGTGACCCTCGAGGACATCGTCGCGTCGACCGGCTTCGCGCTGGTCATCCCCGCCGACGTACCGGCGACGCGCGCGCCGAGCGCCGACGAGCTCGCGCTCATCCGCGACGTCCTCGATCCCAAGGGCCTCCGCAAGCAGGAGCTACGCGCATGACCGCGGCGCTGCACACGCGCATCTGTGATCTGTTCGGCATCGACTACCCGATCGTGCAGACCGGCATGGGCTGGGTGGCCGGGCCGCGGCTCGCCGCCGCGACCAGCAACGCCGGCGGTCTGGGCGTGCTCGCCGCCGCGACCATGACACTGCCGCAGCTGCGCGACGCCGTCGCCGACGTGAAGCGCCGCACCACCAAGCCGTTCGGCGTCAACTTCCGCGCCGATCAGCCCGAC
>JBKJOI010000606.1:0-4399 GCA_046595695.1 Haliangiales bacterium
CTGGCTGCTCCCTCGGGCTTCTTCGGATCCTCGGCCACGTTTCTCCGCAGCATTATCCACGATCGGGCGCGTGGCCGACAAGCCGCTGTGCGTGTATGCATCGGACGCACACGCGGCCGGTGCACGCCGTCCGCGCGCCGCCCGGCGCGCCATCGCCCGCCCCGCCGGCCGGCCGGATAGGCGTAAACTGCTCCTATGGACTATTGCTGGCCTAGCTCGAAGAACGTGACGGCACTCGCCGCGGCCTGGTTCGCCGCGTCGCTCGCCGTCGGGTGCGGCGACGAGACGGGTGTGCTCGTCGAGGTGACGCGCGATCCATCCACCACACCCGCGGCGATCGACACGCTCGAGTTCGTCATCGGCCTCGGCCGCGCCGAGGGGCAGCGCTTCATCAAGGACGACAGCTCCATCACCGACGTGGCGATCACCGGCCGCGATCTGCAGGGCTCGCCCTACCAGCTGCTGCTGCGCAACGGCGGCGAGTCCAACGCGCAGGTGATGGTCGCGGTGATCGCCTACCAGGCGGGCGAGATCGTCGGCTTCGCCGGCTTCGAGGCGCCGCAGGGTTTCATCGACGGCCAGGTGCTCATGCGCCGGCTCACGCTCATCGGCGATCCCGACCTGGTCGTCTCGCCGCTCGGCTGCGTGACCTGGTTCGGCCCCGACGGCGAGCGCGGCCAGATCGGCAGCCCCACCGATCGCGACTGCGACGGCGACGCCACCGCCGACGATTGCAACGACGACAACGAGAACGTCGGCCCGTCGGCGTCCGAGCTCTGTGACAACGACGTCGACGACAACTGCAACGACGAGATCGATGAGCAGACCGACGCCGACCAGGACGGCGTCACCAACTGCGCCGGCGACTGCAAGGACGGCGATGCCACCGTGCACCCGGGCGCCACCGAGATCTGCGACGGCAAGGACAACGACTGCAACGACGTCTGCGACGACGGCGTGCTCGACAGCGACGACGACCACTACAACCTCTGCGGCGAGAAAATCCTGCCCGACGGCTCGTGCCAGGCCGGCGAGATCGCCGACTGCGACGACACCGACATGAACATCAACTCCGCCGCCGACGAGATCTGCGATGGCAAGGACAACGACTGCGACGGCACCTGCGACACGGGCCCCGGCCTCGACGTCGACGAGGACGGCTTGACCAGCTGCGGCACCGTGCCCGGCACCTGCGCCCCGCCGGTGGGCGAGCTCTCCGATTGCGCCGACGACGACAACACCGTGCGGCCGGGCGCGACCGAGGTGTGCGACGGCAAGGACACCGACTGCGACGGCGATCGGCTCACCACGGTGCCCTGCTACACCAGCGCGGGCGGCGAGTGCCGCGTGGGCGCGCGCGGCTGCGACGATGACGAAGGCGGCGGCTTCGGGCTGCACGCGTGCATGGCCGCGGACAACAACGCGGTGGTGCCGGCCGGCTTCTGCAGCGCGTACGCGACCTGCGAGGCGGTTCCCGTGCCGCCCATCGTCGACCTGTTCGCCTGCGCCAACGCCGCGCAGGCCATGGCCAACAACAAGGTCGTGTGTCAGCTCTTCCACAAGGGCCCGATCCTGTGCGGCGAGCGCCGGGCCGATCTGCCCGCTAGCCCGGTGGGACAGAACTGCTCGTGGCTGATCGTGGGCGGCCAGCAGCAGAACCACTACACCGTCGGGCTGTTCAACGAGAACGTCGGCGGCGGCGCGCCGCAGTCGTCCCTGGACGTATGCCAGGGCAGCTTCGGCGTCATCGACAAGCTCGATTTCCTGCCCAGGGCCGATTCGCTCTACCTGATCTACGACGACAACATGATCATGACGGAGCAGGCGATCGAGGTGCAGATCGTCCCGCAGTTGGTGGCGGCCTGCCCGGCAAAGGGCCTCACCTGCTCCGTCGTCATGCCGTAGGTCGGCCGCAGGTCGCCGCTCCTGACAGCACCCGCGCCGGCCCGGTGGTGTCGCGCACGGCGTGCTAGCTTCGATCACCATGAGTATGAGCGCCCACCGCGTAGCGATCCTCGTCGTCGCGGTCGTGCTCGCCTGGGGCGCGGCCGGGGCGCGCGCGGATCGTCCCGCCAGCCCGTCGCGGCTCGTCGACAGCTGCAAGAGCGAGCCGACCTCGGCGCTGTGCCGCGAGGTGCGGCGGTTGTGCGCCACCAAGGCGGTGCGCGACGACGTGGTGCCGGCGTGTCGCGAGCTCGGCTGGTACGGCGACACCGTGTACCGCGAGATCGTCAACCTGTGCCCCATCGATCCCGCCCACGCCGACTGCGAGGCCATGAAGGCGACCTGCGAGCGTGGCGCCGCCGAGAGCGTCGGTGACGAGGGCGCCCGCATCTGCCGCGAGATGGGCTGGGGCGAGTACGCGTACACCACGCTCGGTGGCGGCGGCGAGGGTGGCGAGATCGGCGGCGAGGTCGGCGGCGGCGAGGCCGGGTCGTCCGGCGGCGGCGCGTCGTCCGGCGGCGGCGCGTCGTCCGGCGGTGGCGGGTCGTCCGGCGGGGGCGGGTGGTTCGGCGGCGGCACAGGCGAACGCGGCCCGGTGATGGCATCCTCGGACGGCCCGATGCTGAACCCACCGACGTGGCACGCGGGCGCGGTCGGCATCGGCCTGCGCGTCGGCTTCGTCGACGACGCGGCGCTCTACGACGATCACGAGAACGTCTACACCGGCTTCGTCTCGGCGACGCGCCTCTCGTTCACGCGCTGGCCGATCGCGGCCGCGTTCGCGGCGGACTTCGGGCGTGCGTCGGGTGGCGGCTTCGTCTACGACGCCGACGTGTTCGCGGGCTTCGGCCACTGGTGGTCGACGCACCTGGCGGGCGGCCTGCTCGCGGGCCTCGGCGTCAGCGGCGTCGACGACGGCGTGCCGTTCGCGGTCGACCTGCCGCTGCGGTTGGTCGGGGTCGCGCACGCGGGTGACGCCGTGACGTTCCTCGGCTGGGCGCAGGTCGAGTGGTTCGTGGCCACCGAGACGTCGCGGCACGCGGGCTCGCAGACGCTCGGCTTCGCCGACGCGGCCGAGCTGGGCGCCTCGGTGGTGTGGGGGCAGCGCGGCGCGGCCAACGAGCGCTACTCGGCGAACCTGTGGCTGGGCGGGCTCTACCAGGAGCAGAACGGCACCAGCATCGTGTCAGTGGTCGTCGGCTTCGGCGCCGCGCAGAATCCATGGAACCTGTGACCGGGAGGACGGACGCATGAGCCTCGCAGCGCAGGTCGGGCAGCTCTTGTGGGTGGGCTTCGAGGGGCACACCGTGCCCGACGAGCTGCGCGCGCGCATCGCGGGCGGCGAGGTCGGCGGCGCGGTGCTGTTCCGGCGCAACGTGCGCGATCTGGCGCAGGTCGCCGAGCTGTGCGCGGCGCTGCACGCGGCCGCGCCGGCCGCGGCGCCGCTCTTGCTCTCGGTCGATCAGGAAGGCGGGCGCGTGCAGCGGCTGCGCGCGCCGGCGACCGAGTGGCCGCCGATGGCGGCGCTGGGCGCGCGCCTGGCCGCCGCGGGCGACGATGCGGCGCGGCGCGAGCACGCGCTCGGGCTGGCCGAGCGGGTCGGGCTGGCGATCGGCCGCGAGGTCGCCGCGGCTGGCTTCGATCTCGACTTCGCGCCGGTGCTCGACGTCCACACGAACGACGAGAACCCGGTGATCGGCGACCGCGCCTTCGCGCGCGACGCGGAGGCGGTGGCCGCGCTGACCGCGCGCTTCGCGGCGGGGCTCGCCGCCGCGGGCGTGCTCGGCTGCGGCAAGCACTTCCCCGGCCACGGCGACACGCACCTCGACAGCCACTTGGCGCTGCCGCGCATCGATCATCCGCTCGAGCGGCTGCGCGCGGTCGAGCTGCTGCCGTTCGCGCGCTCGCTCACGCTGCCCACGATCATGACCGCGCACGTCGTCTTCGCCGCCGTCGACGCGTCGCTGCCCGCGACGCTCTCGCCCAGGGTGCTGCAGGGCCTCCTGCGCGAAGGCCTCGGCTACACCGGCGTCGTGGTCTCCGACGATCTCGAGATGAAGGCGATCGCCGATCACTACGGCATCGAGGACGCCGTGGTGCGCGGCCTGCTCGCCGGCTGCGACACCTTCCTGCTCTGCCACCACGAGCACCTGCAGCGCACCGCCTTCGAGACGCTCGTCCACGCCGCCGAGCGCGACTCTGCCGTGCGCGCGCGCCTCTCCGAGTCCGCCGCCCGCGTCGCCGCCTTGAAGCAGCGCCACTTCGCGACGCCACGTCCGCAGCTCCCGCTCGCCGCCATCGGCACCCCCGAGCACCTCACCCTCGCCCGCAGCCTCGGCGCCCCCGTCGACAGCCTCTCCGCCTGGACGATCTAACTTTCGGGGACGGTGTTCAGGATCTTACTTTCGGGCACAAGCTGCCGAAAACATGTACGCGGTTTTTCGCTGGACGCGCA
>JBKJOI010000653.1:0-2807 GCA_046595695.1 Haliangiales bacterium
GGGCGTCAGGTGCCCGCGCACCTCGGCCAGCAGGCGCTTCTGCTCGGCTTCGTGCTGGCCTGCCAGGCGCACGCGACCTCGCCGTGCACCATCCAGGTGCCCGCGTGACGCCTCCGCGTCCCCGACCCGCGCGCGGCGCCGCCGTCGAGCGCTTCCCGTACCGCATGAAGGATCTTTGTGACCTCAGCGGCCTGGCGCGCCAGGCGATCCACTTCTACATCCAGCAGGGCCTCCTGCCGCCGAGCCACAAGACCGGCCGCAACATGGCCTTCTACGGCCCCGCGCACGTCGAGCGCCTGAAGGTCATCCGGCAGCTGCAGCACGAGCGCTTCCTGCCGCTCAAGGCCATCCGCGCGCTGCTCGATCACGACGAGGGTGAGTACTCGCCCGAGCAGAAGCGCCTGCTGGCCGAGGTGCGCGGGCACCTGACGCCCATGCTCGGCGACGTCTCGCCCGGCGCCACCGAGCTCGGGGTGCGCGCGCTGCCGATCCTCGAGGGCGCCGGCCTCGAGCGCCAGGATCTCGACGACCTCGAGCAGGCGGGTCTCCTGCACACGCGCGAGGACGAGCCAGGCCAGCCGTTGGTCGCCGCGAGCGACGTATGGATGGTCGAGCTCTTCGGCGAGCTGCGCGCGGCCGGCTTCACCCGCGAGCTCGGCTTCACCGCCCAGGACCTGGCCATCTACCAGACCGCGGTCGTGCAGCTGTTCCAGGCCGAGACCCGCCTGCTCGCCGAGCAGGTCTCGAACCAGCCGCCCGAGCGGATCGCGCCGATGGTCGAGCGCGCCCTGCCGCTCATCAACACACTGCTCGGCCGCTACCACCTGGGCCTGGCCAGAAACTTCTTCGCCACACTGCCCAAGGAGTGAGTGACCCCATGTTGAAGGCCAGCCACCGGTTCACCAATCTGCTCCCCGCCGGCATGCGCGATCGCGCCGACCGCCTCTTCGAGACGCTCGACGTGCTGCTCGCGGTCAAGGACCCACGGGTCATGAAGGCGCTCCTGCCCTCGGGCGTCCGCGGGCTCGTGCTCCACCGCGGCAAGCAGGGCGTGCCCACCCAGATGCAGGCCTCCCACGCGGCCCACTTCGACTGGACCTACCCGTCGGATCAGCCGGAGATGCAGCAGCTCTACAAGCGCGCCAAGCAGGGCCAGTGGGACGGCGACAGCCTGGCGTGGTCGACCAACGTCGATCCCGAGAACCCGAACGTGCCGCTCCTCCCCGACGACTTCATGGACTTCGACGAGCTGGCCCGGCAGGGCTACAAGCTCGACGCCAAGGAGCGCCGCCGGTTCACCTACAGCCTCACCGCGTGGATGCTGTCGCAGTTCCTCCACGGCGAGCAGGGCGCGCTGTTCGCCGCCGCGCAGGTCACCGAGGCGGTGCAGTTCTTCGACGGCAAGCTCTACGGCTCGACCCAGGTGGTCGACGAGGGCCGCCACGTCGAGGTGTTCTCGCGCTACCTCGACCAGAAGCTCGGCAAGCTCTACCAGATCAACGACAACCTGTTCGTGATCATCGACTCACTCATGACCGACAGCCGCTGGGACATGAAGTTCCTCGGCATGCAGATCATGGTCGAGGGCCTGGCGCTGGGCGCGTTCGGCACGCTCTACAAGCAGACCAAGGAGCCGCTGCTCAAGGAGCTGCTGGGCAACGTGATCCGCGACGAGTCGCGCCACGTGCACTACGGCGTGGTCGCGCTGCGCGAGCAGTTCACCAAGCACATCAGCGAGCGCGAGCGCCGCGAGCGCGAGGACTGGGCGTTCGAGGTCGCGCTGCTCATGCGCAACCGCTTCATGGCCTACGAGGTCTTCGACGAGTGGTTCGCCGGCCGGATGCCCCGGCACATGTGGCGCAAGTTCGTCAGCGAGTCGAAGGGCATGAACGAGTTCAGACAGACCATGTTCTCGCGCCTGGTGCCCAACCTGCGCGAGATCGGGCTCATGAGCCCGCGGATCCTGCCCTACTACGACCGCGAGGGCCTCATGAAGTACTTCGGCGGCGTCGCCGCCGACAAGCTGACCACCGAGGAGCTCCTCTCCGATCTGAACTAGTCGGGCGGGACGAAGGCCCGGACCGAGCTGGCCAGCGCGACGAGCAGTTCTGGCCAGTCGAGGACTGGGTTATCATGCGCACGATGAGCCGTCTCTCGACCGCGTTCCTCGGCATCGCCCTGGCCGTCGGGCTGGCGTTGCCGGCCGTCCCGGCGCACGCCGGCTCGCCTCGCCCGATCCTGCTCGCCAAGAAGGACAAGAAGGCGAAGAAGCCGCCCGCGCTCGAGAAGGACATGAAGGTCGTCACCATGGGCGACGCGGTGATCGTCGACGACCCGTCCGAGGAGGGCGAGGAGGTCGGCCGCGTCGCCGAGGGTCAGGTGCTCACCATCGTGCGCCTCAAGAAGGACGGGGCGTGGGTGCGCGTCAAGGGCCCCGACGGTGTCGAGGGCTGGCTGCGCGCCGCCGAGGTCGTGCCCAAGGAGTTCTACGACGCGCAGGGCGAGGCCGGCGGCGCGGAGCCCAAGGCCGGCAAGGGCAAGGGCAAGAAGGACAAGAAAGGCGACAAGGGCGGCGACGTCGACGACGTCGACGAGGGCGGCGACGCCGAAGGCAGCGACGCCGGCGAGGACGACGACGGCAACAAGGCGAAGGGCAAGAAGGGCAAGAAGGGCAAGGCCGCGAAGGCCGGCGTCGGTGACGACGAGAGCTCCGACGACGGCAGCGAGGGCGACGAAGGCGGTAGCGAAGGTGACGAAGGCGACGAGGGTCGTGACGACGCCGACGGTGGCGCGGGCAGCGGGCTCGG
>JBKJOI010000705.1:0-11896 GCA_046595695.1 Haliangiales bacterium
TGTCGGCGTTCGGCGGCATCGTCGCGTTCAACCGCCCGGTCGACGCGGCGCTGGCGGCGCAGCTCGCCGAGACCTTCCTCGAGTGCATCATCGCACCCGACTTCGACGACGCGGCGCTGGCCGCGCTGGCCAAGAAGAAGAACCTGCGCATCTTACGCGTGCCCATCGTGGCGCGCGTGGGCGCGCCGCCGCCGCAGTGGCGCAGCGTCTCGGGCGGCGTGCTGGCGCAGTCGCGCGACGACGGCATGGTCTCGATCCGCGACGCCAAGGTGGTCACCAAGCGCGCGCCCACCGAGGCCGAGCTGGGCTCGCTCGACTTCGCCTGGCGCGTCGCCAAGCACGTGAAGTCGAACGCCATCGTCTTCGCCAGGGACGGCGTCACCGTGGGCGTCGGCGCCGGCCAGATGTCGCGTATCGACTCGACCAAGATCGCGGTCATGAAGGCACGCACGTCGGTCGTCGGCACGGTGGTCGCCTCCGACGCGTTCTTCCCGTTCCGCGACGGCCTCGACGCGCTCGCCGACGCTGGCGCCACCGCGGTCGCCCAGCCGGGCGGCTCGGTCCGCGACGAGGAAGTGATCGCCGCGGCCGACGAGAAGGGCCTGGCGATGGTGTTCACGGGGATGCGGCACTTCCGGCACTAGGAGCTTATGAAGATTCACGTGGTCGGTGGTGGAGGCCGGGAGCATGCGCTGACGTGGGCGCTGTCCCGGCATGGGCACGAGGTCTCGTGCGCGCCGGGTAACCCAGGGATTGCGGCCATCGCCGCCTGCGACCCGGAGGTCAAGGCCGACGACGTCGACGGCCAGGTGCGCGTGGCGCTCGCGCGCGGGGTCGAGCTGATCGTGGTCGGGCCCGAGGCGCCGCTGTGCGCCGGGCTCGCCGACGCGGCGCGCGCGCGCGGGCTGGCGGTGTTCGGGCCGTCGATGGCGGGGGCGCGCCTCGAGGGCTCGAAGGCGTTCTCCAAGCAGTTCTTCGCGCGCCACGGCGTGCCCACCGCCGAGTTCGCCATCTGCGAGTCGATGGCCGAGGTCGACGCGGCGCTCGCGCGGCTCGGCAGCGAGGTGGTCGTCAAGGCCGACGGGCTCGCCGCCGGCAAGGGCGTCACCGTCTGCGACGGCCTCATGCAGGCGCGCGCGGCGGCGTCCAAGATGATCGAGGGCGCGGTCTTCGGCGCCGCCGGGAGACGCGTGGTGATCGAGCGCAAGATCCGCGGCCGCGAGGCCTCGATCTTCGCCATCACCGACGGCGAGCGCTTCGTCGTGCTGCCCGCGGTCGAGGACCACAAGGCGGTCTTCGACGACGACCAGGGGCCCAACACCGGCGGCATGGGCACGGTCTCGCCGACGACCAGCATGAGCCCCGAGCTGCTCGAGCGGGTGCGCCGCGAGGTGCTGGTCCCGACGGTGCGTGGGCTCGCGGAGGAGGGCATCTCGTACCGCGGCGTGCTGTTCGCCGGGCTCATGATCGACGACGCGACCGGCACGCCCTACATGCTCGAGTACAACTGCCGCTTCGGTGACCCCGAGACCGAGCCACTGATGGTGCGCTGGTCGGGTGACCCGACCCCGTGGCTGCTGGGCGCGGCGCGCGGCCGGCTGCCAGTCGGCGAGCCCGAGTTCTCGGCGCACGCCGCGGTCTGCGTGGTCATGGCCGCGGGCGGCTACCCCGAGGCGCCGCGCGCCGGTGACGCCATCTCCGGCGTCGCCCAGGCCGCCGCGCTGCCGGGCGTGCAGGTGTTTCATTCGGGAACCAAGCTGGACGATGGCGGCCGGCTCGTGACCGCCGGCGGGCGTGTGCTCGCCGTGACCGCGACCGGCGAAGACGTGACCGTGGCGCGCGCACGCGCCTACCAGGCGGTGTCCCGGCTCTCGTGGAGCGGCGCCCATTTCCGCCGCGACATCGGCGCGCGCGGGCACAAGGAGTAGATTCGAAGATGGCAAACGCGACGGTCGCAATCCTGATGGGCTCCTCCTCCGATCTCGAGATCATGCAGCCGGCCGCCGATGTGCTGGCCGAGCTGGGCGTCAGCGTCGAGGTGCGCGTGATGTCGGCGCACCGCACGCCGGCGCGCGTGGTCGAGTTCGTCAGCCACGCCCACGAGCACGGCACCAAGGTGCTAATCTGCGGCGCCGGCGGCGCGGCCCACCTGGCCGGCGTGGTCGCGGCGCACACGGTGCTGCCGGTGATCGGCGTGCCGCTCGCGCGCACGCCGCTGGGCGGTCTCGACGCGCTGTACGCGACGGTACAGATGCCCGCGGGCGTGCCGGTAGCGACGGTCGCCGTCGACGGCGCGACGAACGCGGGGCTGCTCGCGGCGGCCATCTTGGCGCTGGGCGACCCGGCCCTGCAGGACAAGCTGCGCAAGCGTCGCGACAGCACCGCGGCCAAGGTGGCGGCGCAGGACGAGGACATCCGCAAGCGCGCGTCGAAGCTGTAGGCGGCCCGGACGCTCGGGCGGTAGGCTACGGCACGCCACGTGAAATTCGGAATTCGGCGACGAATCAGGCGGAGACGAAGGCCATGCAGACCAACGTGATGGTGCCGGGCACGGGTTCCGGTTCGAGCGGGGGCGCGCTCTCGGGCGCGGCCTCGAGCGCGCCCTCGGGTGCGACGCCACTCGCGGGCGGTGACGCGACGCGCGAGGCGATCGCGCGCGCCGCGGCGGTGCTGCGGCGCGGTGGCGTGGTCTGCTTCCCGACCGAGAGCTTCTACGGGCTCGCGGCGCTCGCGCTCGACGCCGAGGCGGTCGCGAGGGTGGTCGCCGCCAAGCAGCGCACCGACACGGCGCCGATAGCGTGCATCGCGGCCGATCTCGAGGCGGCGACGCGCCTCTGGCTCGCACCCGTGCCCGACGTCGCGCTCGAGCTGGCGCGCGCGCACTGGCCAGGCTCGCTCACGCTGGTCGCGCCCGCGGCGAAGGGCGTGCCCGCGCCGCTCATCGGCCCTGGTGGCGTCGGCGTGCGTGTGCCGCCGCACCCGTGGGCGCTCGCGCTGGCGGCCGCGGTCGAGCAGCCGATCACCGCCACCAGCGCTAACCTCTCGGGTCGACCGCCTGCGCGCAGCATCGCCGAAGTACGGGCGCAGCTCGGCAGTGGCGTCGACCTCTACCTCGACGGCGGCGAGACGGTGGGTGGTTTGCCGTCGACGGTCGTCGAGATTCCGGTGCGCGGCGCGCCCAGGCTCGTGCGCGCCGGTGCGGTACCGCTGACAGCCGAGGAGATGGCATGGCCGAGATAGCTCCGATCCGTGGCGTGCTCTACGATCCCGCGCGCGTGTCCTTGGCGCGCGTGCTCGCGCCGCCCTATGACGTGATCGGCGAGGAGGACCGCGCGCGCCTCGAAGCCCTGGATCCGCACAACTGCGTGCGCCTGATCCTGCCGCGCGGCGACGGCGACACGAAGTACGAGGTCGCGGCGCGCACGCTGGCGGCGTGGCGCGGCGAGGGTGTGCTGCGTCGCGACGAGCGGCCCGCGATCTACCGCTACAACCAGATCTACAAGAGCGCCGAGCTCGGGCCGGAACCGGTGGTCCGGCGCGGCTTCATCTCGGCGGTGCGCCTGCACGCGTTCGCCGAGGGCATCATCAAGCCGCACGAGCGCACGCTGCGCGGGCCCAAGGAAGACCGCCTGAAGCTCATGCGCGCGTGCAAAGCGCACTTCTCGCAGATCTTCATGCTGTACCCGGACCCGGCGCGCGCGGCCGACGCGGCGTTCGCGACCGCCGAAGCGCAGGCGCCGGATCTCGACGGCGAGACCGCCGACGGGACGCGCCACCAGCTGTGGCGGGTGACCGATACGGCCACGCTGGCCGCGGTCGGCAAGGTGCTGGCGCCGCTGCCCTTCTACATCGCCGACGGACACCACCGCTACGAGACCATGCTGGCGCTGCGCGATGAGTGGCGGGCCAACGCGGGGGCGGGCGGTATGCCGGCGCGCGCGACCACCGAGTTCGCCACCGCCTTCCTGGCCAACATGGACGACCCGGGCCTGGTGGTGCTGCCGACGCACCGGCTGGTGCACTCGCTGGCGTCGTTCGATCACGACGAGCTGCTGACCCGGGCGCGCGAGTACTTCGACGTCGAGGAGCTCGCGGGCGGTGCGCGTCCCGAGGACGCGGCCCGGCTGCGCGCCGAGATCGCCGGGCGCTCGGCGACGCGGCCCACGTTCGCGGTGGTGGTGCCGGGGCAGCCGACGGCGTGGCTGCTGAGCCTGCGCGTGGCGCCCGCGGCCACCGGGCTGCCGGGCGCGCCGGCGCTGGTGGCGCTCGACGTCACGCTCCTCCACGGCATCGTGCTCGAGCGCGTCCTCGGCGTCGATCGCGCCGCGCAGGAGGCGCAGAAGAACATCAGCTACATCAAGGACACGCGCGACGCGCTCGAGCGGGTCGTCCGCGGCGAGTGCCAGGTCGGCTTCATCATGAACCCGACGCGCGTGTCGCAGGTGCGCGACGTCTCCGACGCCGGCGAGGTGATGCCGCAGAAGTCGACCTTCTTCTACCCGAAGATCGCGAGCGGCCTCGTCGTGAACCCGCTCGATCCGAGCGAGACGCTGGAATCGATCGGCTAGACCGGGTGGAGAGCGGCGATACGGGCGCCGCGGGCGCCACGCGCGACACCGTGCTGCGGGGGCGGATCGCGCTCTGGCAGCCGGCGCGCGGGGCGCGCGTCTCCATGGATCCACTGCTGCTGTCGCACTTCGCGTGGACGGCGCGGCGGCGTGGGCGGCTCGGGCGCGTGCTCGACCTCGGCTGCGGTACGGGCGTGATCGCGCTCGCGCTGGCGCTCGCCGACACGAGCGCCGAGCTCTGCGGGATCGAGGTCGAGCCCGAGCTCGCCGAGCTGGCGCGGCGCAACTGCGCCGAGTCGCCCGCTGCCACGCGCTGCGCGGTGGTCGAGGGCGACCTGCGCCGGCGCGAGCTGCGCCTGCCCCACGCCGCCTACGAACTCATCGTCTCGAACCCGCCGTACACCGCGGCCGGCCGGGGTCGCGTGCCGGTGGCCCGCGATCGCGCCGCCGCGCGCGCCGAGACCCGCTGCACGCTCGCCGACGTCGTCGACGTGACCCGGCGCCGCCTCGAGCCGCGCGGTCGCCTGGTGTTGATCCTGCCGGCGGGCCGCATCGCCGAGGCCTTCGTGGCCTTCGCCTCGGCCGGCCTGGCGCCGACGCTGCTGCGCATGGTCCACAGCGTCGCCGACGAGCCCGCGCGCCGCGTCCTGGTCCAGGCCGAGCGCGGCCACGCCGGCGACGTCGTCATCGCCGCCCCGCTGGTCGTCCACGGTCCGGACCGCCACGCCTTCACCCCCGAGACCGCCTCGATCCTCGACGGCGACTGGCTCCCCTGAAGTCCCCCTCTTACTTTCTTACTTTCGGGACGGTGTTCAGGATCTTACTTTCGGGGCGTCGGACGGGACTGGGCGGGCGCAGCGGGCTTGAGCGCGACGGAGCGGAAGTTCACTTCCGGGAATGGAACTCGGGAGTTCACTCTCGGGAGAAGCGGGGGCAGGTGGGGCGGGCGTTCGCCTCGCCGCGGGCGGGCTACAAGATCGCGGCGACCGTGAGCGCCGACGCGGATCCGAGCAGGATGCCCGCAAGCACGTCGAGCGGGTAGTGCACGCCGAGCACCACGCGCGAGGCTGCCACAGCGGTCGCCCACAGCAGCAGCACCGCGCCGAGCCCTGGCATGACGGTGGTGACCGCGACGGCGATCGCCCAGGCGCTCGTCGAATGCCCCGAAGGCAGCGAGAATCGATCCGGCGCCGCTAGCACCATGTGCACGCTCGCCGGGCGCGGCCGGTTGCACAGCCGCTTGGCGAGTGAAAAGAGCCCGAGCCCGAGGATCGTCGATCCCGCGGCCAGCGCGGTCACGCGACCGGGCCAGGCAATGAGCGATGCAGCGAGCGCGGCGACCACGACGAGCGCGTCGCCCGCGCGCGTCGCGGCGCGCATGAGCGTCACGAGGGTCGGACCACGGCGGCGAGTGACCCAGGCGAGGGCGCGGGCATCAGCCTCGCCGAGGCGCCAGAGCAGGGACAGGGAGGAACGTTCCATCTCCATAGTCCCAAGGTGCCGGATGGACTGGGCGTTTCGACGACCCAGGAGTGACGCTTCCGTGACGGTTCACGGGCGATCGCCGTCGACCTCGGTGCGCGGGGCCCGAAAGTAAGATCCTGAACACCGTCCCCGAAAGTAAGATCCTCCCTGAGAGGGAATCAGGCGGGGACGACCTGGTTCTTGCCCGCGGCCTTGGCGCGGTAGAGGGCGCGGTCGGCGGCGGTGAAGAGGGGATCGGGTTGGTCGCCGTCGTCGGGCAGGGCGGAGACGCCGATCGAGAGCGTCGGGTGCACGGCGATGCCGTCCTTGACGAAGGCGTGCTGAGCGACGGCGTCGCGCACGGATTCGGAGAGGCGCAGCGTGGCGGCCTTGTCGTGCCCGGGCAGGAAGGACACGAACTCGTCGCCGCCGTAGCGGCAGATCTCGCCGTGGCCGCCGAGCACGTCGCGCATGACCCGGGCCACCTCGATGATGGTGAAGCCACCCATCTCGTGACCGTGGGTGTCGTTGATCTTCTTCAGGCCGTCCATGTCCATGACCATGACGCCGAGCGGTGCGCCGTCGCGCCGCACGGTGTCCACCGCGGCCGCGAACGCGGCGTCGAACTTGCGCCGCGACAGGAGCCCGGTGAGCGCGTCGGTCGATACCATGGTGTCGAGCCTGGCCATGTACTCGACGTCGAGATCGTCGGTGAGGGTGAACTTCACGATCGACGAGCCGAGGAAGATCTTGTCGCCCTCGCCCAGCATCACAGCGCCGCCGGGCTCGAGGCGGGAGCCGTTCAAGTGCGTGCCGTTGGTCGAGCCGAGGTCACGCAGCACATAGGTGCCGTTCTCGACACCGCGCTCCACCTGGCAGTGACGTCGCGAGGTCGAGCCGTCGCGCAGCGGGAGCTCGACCTCGGGATCACGCCCCATCACGATGGGCCGGTCGCAAACGATGTGCGTGCCCAGATCAGCCTCGGCGCCCTGGACCACGACAAGCGATCCCCAGCGCCGCTTGGTGCGGTCGAAATCGACGACCTCGACCCCGAACTTGATGGTCTCGGCAGCTTTTCGCTTGAGCGCCTTGGGCATGGAACTACGCGGAAGTCCCCGAGAAACGGTAACACCTGCGCGCCAACCGGGTCAAACCACGGCGCCGGGCGCGCCGCGCCTGCGTCGTACGCACACTGGCGGTCGCCCTCGTGCGTCGTCTCGGCCGGGCGCGCAGAGGCCCCGGATGCGCGCCGCTCACGCCCCGAGCTCGGCGCCGAGCCTCTCCCACTCGGCCATGCGCTGCTCGAGCTTCGCCGACAGCTCGCGCTCCTCCTCGACGAGCGCGTTCAACGACTGCCAGTGGCCGCCGTGCTCGGCCGCGAGCGTCGCGCGCAGCGCGTCGGTGCGCGCCTCGAGCGCCGCGATCTCGTCCTCGAGCGCCTTGACCCGCTTCTCCTTGCGCGCGCGCTCCGCCTTCCTGGCCTTGTCGCGCTCGTGGTCGTCCTTGCCCGCCGGCTTGGCCGCGTCCGCGCCGCCCGCACCCGCGCCGCCCGTGGTCGCGGCCTTCTTCGCGTCCGCGGCCTTCTTCACCGCGTCCCGTTCAGTCTGCGCCTTGGTGCGCGCGTTCAGGCGCCGCCGCCAGTCGGAGTAGTTGCCAGCCTCGACGTCGACGCGGCCGTTCTCGAGCACGAGCAGCTTGTTGCACACTTGGTCGAGGAAGAACCGGTCGTGCGAGATCACGATCAGCGTGCCCTCGAAGTTGCGCAGCGCCCGCTCGAGCACCTCGCGCGCCGGGATGTCCAGGTGGTTGGTCGGCTCGTCGAGGGCGAGGAAGTTGGCCGGCCGCAGCATCATCTTGGCCAGCGTCAGCCGGTTGCGCTCGCCGCCCGACAGCCCGCGCACGACCCGGAACGCGTCGTCGCCGTAGAAGCGGAACTTGGCCAGGTAGGTGCGCACCTGGTCGGGGCCCATGTCGCCGCGCGCCTGCCGGATCTCGTCGATGAGCGAGCGGTCGTCCCCGAGGTCGGCGAGCTTCTGATCGAAGTACGCGAGCTTGAGGTTGGTGCCGCGGCGCAGCGTGCCGGCGCGCGGCTCGAGCTTGCCCAGCATGGTCTTGAGCAGCGTCGACTTGCCCGCGCCATTCGGCCCGATGATGCCCACGCGATCGCCGCGGTAGAGATCGAACGTGATGTCGCGCGCGAGCGGCGGGGCGCCCTCGTAGCCGACGTCGAGCTCCTCGACGCGCAGCACGTCCTTGCCGCTCTGCTGCTCGCCCGGATCGAAGCGCAGGCCGATCTTGCCGGCGTCCTGCCACATGTCGCGGCCCATCTCGAGGCGCTCGACGCGCTCGAGCAGGGTGCGTCGGCTCTTTGCTTGGGTGGTCTTGTTGCCGGCCAGGTTCTTGCGGATGAACTCCTCGGTGCGCGCGATCTCCGCCTGCTGCCGCCGGACCGCCGCGAGCTGCAGCTCGCGCCGCTTGGCCCGCTCTTCGACATAGGTGCTCCAGCCGCCGCCGTACTGCTCGAGCACGCCGTCGTCGACGTCGACGATCTTCTTGCACACGCGGTCGAGGAAGAAGCGATCGTGCGAGACCAGCACGAAGGTGCGCGGGTAGCTGGCGAGGAAGCCCTCGAGTCGCTCGCACGACTCGAGGTCCAGGTGGTTGGTCGGCTCGTCGAGCAGCAGGATGTCGGGCGCTTGCAGGAGCACCTTGGCCAGCTCGACGCGGTTGCGCTCGCCGCCCGAAAGCGACTCGAGCAGCCGGGTCATATCGGCGTCGGCGAAGCCGACGTCGTGCGCGAGCTCGTCGACGCGCGCCTCGAGCGAGTAGCCGCCCGCGCGGCGGTAGGTGTCCTCGAGGTGACCGTAGCGCTCGAGCGCCGCCTGGTCGTCGAGCTTGTGCGCGAGCTCGTCGAGCTCGGCGCGCATGGCCAGCACGCCGGCGAACGGCGCCAGCAGCGCGTCGTGCAGCGTGCCGGTACCGGCGAACTCCTGCGACTGGTGCAGGTAGCCGATCGACTTGCCACGCACGCGCGCGACCTGGCCGCTCTCCGGCTGCAGCGTGCCGGCGATGAGGCGCAGCAGCGTGGACTTGCCTGCGCCGTTCGGGCCTACCAGCCCCACGTGATCGCCCTCGTTGATCTGCCAGGTCAAGCCCTCGAACAGGGTCTCGCCCGAGTAACCGAAGGTGATGTCAGCGAGCTGGACCAGCATGGCCGGCGATTTCTAGCACACCCGTCGTACCGTCGGCGGCATCCGCAACCGCGAGTCGGACGAGGGGGGCCGACAGCGCTCCCGTACGCGGTCTCCCTGACAATCGGTGACCTGGAGCACCTCCTGAGTCTGTAGGGGTTTGTAGGTTACAAGATACCGCTGGTATCCAACCTTCTGCGCTGTACCATCTCGCGCCATGAAGAGACTTGCCAGCGCAGCTTCGGTTCTGTTTCTAACGGGTGTCTTTGGTTCCGGCCTCGTCGGTTGCAGCGACGACGACGCAGGCGGGGACGACGATACGGCAGCCCCGGACGCCGCGGTCGGCACGCCCGACGCGGCCGAGAGCGACGACTGGAGCGACATCATCGCGAGCAACTGGGAAATACCTCCAGGCGGGGACGGGTACTACTGCGCCTCGACGACGCTCACCGAGGATCTCTACGTGGGCGGATTTCGACCCATCAACCCGCCCGGTACCCACCACACCGTGCTCTCGTTCGGTCCGCCCGAAGGTCCCGATGATCCGGGCTCGCTGTGCAACGCCGGCACCGAGAACCCCAACTGGGTGTACGCCTCGGGCGTGGGCACGAATGAACTCTTGATGCCCACGGGTGTCGGCGTGGTCATCGAGGCGGGCCAGCAGGTTCACGTGAACCTGCACCTCTTCAACACCGGTGAGGGGTCTCTGTCGGGTCGCTCGGGCGTGCAGATCATCAAGATGAACCAAGCCGACGTCGTGCACGAGGCCGAGCTCTTCCTGCCGGGGCCGTTCAGCTTCGTAATTCCATTCGGTGAGGAATACTCGTTCTCGGGCGATTGTACGATTGGCACGCCGCAGACGATCTTTGCGCTCTTCCCGCACATGCACCAGCTCGGCACTCACTTCAAGACCGAGATCGTGCGCGCCGGCGGCTCGGTCGAGATCCTCCACGATGAGCCCTATGACTTCGAGATGCAGCCGTTCACCGTGTTCGCGCCGACCGCGCTCGCCGTGGGCGACAAGGTCCGCACGACCTGCACGTGGATCAACACAACCGAAGCGGACGTCTCGTTCGGCGACAAGTCGACGGCAGAAATGTGCTTCTCGATCCTGATGCGCTACCCGCGCGTCACGGGCGGCGGCAGCCCGCAGTGCTTCCTGTAGGGGTCGAGCGACTGTGAGGCTGAGAGCCCCGGAGCGCGGGGCGCTAGCCCATACGAGCGCCTTCAAGTAGTGTCACCTTGATGGTTGTCCGTTGGTCCACATCCGCTCTTCTGGCATTCGCCATCAGCTCTTGCAGCGAGAATCGTCCGATAATCTGCGACGGTGACGAGGATTGCCTCCAAGCCAACATCCCGGGTTTTTGCCGGTCGTCTTCGGAGAGCGATGGTCGGTTCTGCACCTTCCCAGACTCGTCATGCCCTGCCGGAGAGCGATGGGGACTCTTGGCCGGAGATGGTCTGGCCAGGACGTGCGTCCTCGATGGCCCAGAGTTGGACGGCGGGATCGACGCCGAAATAGGCGCCGTGGATGCATCTGCCGATGCGTCCACGACTACGGCGTACTTCGAGCGGCAAGGTGGTGCTGGTACTGAGTTGGTTGCCGCCGTTGCACAGGCGAGCGATGGCTCCACCTTTGTCGTTGGCTCCTTCAACGGTGAAACAAACCTCGGCAGCGCGACCATGTCCAGCGCTGGTCAATTCGACGTTTACATCCTGAAGCTCGCGCCCGATGGCGGTCACGCCTGGGACTACCGGTTCGGGGCTGCTGCCGGAGACTTCGCGAGTGCTGCAGCCGTGGATGCAGACGGTAGCCTTGTCTTCGCCGGAACATTCAACGGCTCCGTCGGCTTCGCGTGCGGCGCAGAAAACGGAGGTAGCAGCGGGCCGCGCTTCCTCGTGAAGTACTCGTCAGCTGGCACATGTACCTGGTCGACGTCATTTGCACCGTCCGTTAAGGGCGTTGCCGTGGATGCGGCGGGAGACGTCTACGTGATCGGCGGGTTCGAGGGTATGGGAAGTTTTGGTGGGCCGGTGCTCACGAGCGCAGGCAGCGCCGATGTCTTTGTCGCCAAGTTCGCTGGCACAAATGGTGCGGGGATCTGGTCGGAGAGATTCGGCGGAGGCGGAAGCGACCAAGGCAACGCCATCGATGTGGAGGCCGACCAGGTGGCGATCGTCGGCCACTTCTCAGGCACCGTGAGCTTCGGTGGCACGCCCCTGACAAACATGCTGGTTGGAGGCTTCGTGGCCAAGCTCGCAGCCTCGACCGGCGCACACGTGTGGTCGCGGCAGATTGCCAAGAGCCCGGACAACTTTCTTCGCTTCAATGTTCTGACGAGCGTGGACCTAACGTTCGACGGATCGGTGTACGTGTGTGGCAACTTGAGCGGAACGACGGACCTCGGTGGCGGGGCCGTTACGTCGGCGGGGTTCAACGATGTGTTCGTCGCCAAGTACTCGAGCTCGTCGGGAGCCCATGCCTGGTCGCGTGTCTTTGGCGGAGACCAGGACGACTCCGCTCTCGACTTGGCGGTGTTCGACGATGGACGTGCGCTCGCGGTCGGAAGCTTCAGCAAGACTGCCGACTTCGGAGCCGCAGCCCTCGTGAGCGCTGGCAACACCGATGGATTCATTGTTGGTCTTTCTGCCCTCGGCGTGCCCGAGTTCGCC
>JBKJOI010000743.1:0-3933 GCA_046595695.1 Haliangiales bacterium
GACGAGCCCATGGCGAACTCGTCCATGTTCAGCTTGCCGAGCAGCACCGCGCCGGCCGCGCGCAGCCGCGCCACCGCGGTGCCGTCGTACGGCGGCACCCAGTTGGCGAGGATCTTCGACGCCACCGTGGTGGCCGTGCCCTTGGTGACGAAGATGTCCTTGAGCGCGAGCGGCACGCCGGCGAGCGGCCCGGGGTCCTCGCCGCGTGCGACCGCAGCGTCGACCGCGTCGGCGGTCGCGAGCGCAGCGTCGCCGTCGACGAGCAGGTACGAGCCGATGGTCTCGTCGAGGCGCGCGATACGCCCCAGGTACGCCTGCGCGAGCTCGCGCGCCGAGACCTCGCGCGTGCGCACCAGCTGGGCGAGCCGGGCGAGCGGCGCGAAGGCCAGCTCCGTGAGGTTCACTGGCGATCCCCCGTATCGATGATGCGCGGCAGCTCGAAGAAATCGTCGCTCCGGCGCGGCGCCGCGGCGAGCGCGGCGTCGGCGGGCAGGGACGGGGCGACGTCGTCCACCCGGAGCGGGCAGTCCATCGGCACCGCGTGGGTCATCGGCTCGATGCCGGTGGTGTCGCAAGCGCGCAGCTTGTCGACGTACCGGAGGATCGCGCTCAGGTCACCACGTAGCCGCTCTGCCTCACCGGGCTCGAGCGACAACCGCGCCAACAGCGCGATTTCCTCCACTTCTTTCAAGGAAAGCTCAGCCATGACGCACCGTTTCATAGCACACGTTGGCACGTGTGCGCGCCATCCTACGTGTGGGCCAGCAGGTGCTCGGCGCCGCGCGCGAGGTACGTGTCGGCGATCTTCGCCGCCTGCGCGGCGTCGTGCTTGGCGATGGCGCGGATGAGCGCGCGGTGGTGCCGGCGGACAACATCGGTCGAGGCGTGGACGTGCGCGAAGAAGGGCGCGAACGAGAGCACCGCCTGGCGCACGGTATTGATGAGCAGCACGAAGGCACGGTTCTTCGACGCCTGGGTCAGTGCCACGTAGAACTCGAAGTCGAGGCGCAGCACCTCGGCGGGCGGCAGCGTGGCGCTACTGGCCTCGAGCGCGATGGCCTCGAGCTGGGCGATGTCGTCGAGATCGGCGCGCTGCGCGGCCATGCGGGCGACCTCGCGGCCGTAGATGCGGCGGAACTCGAGCACGTCGCGCAGGAGCTCCACGTGGCCTGCCTGGGCGAGCGGGATCAGGTGCGACATTAAATCGATGCCGCCGGTGCGCATGAAGTCCTGCACGCGGGTGCCGTCGCCCTGGCGGATGCGGACCAGGCCCAGGTGCTCGAGCTTCTTCAGCGCCTCGCGCAGGGACGCACGGTTCACGCCCAGCTCGGCGGCCAGTTGCCGCTCGGGCGGCAGCTTGTCGTTGGGCGCGTACGCGCCGGTCAAGATGAGCCGGCGCAACTGCTGGACGATCTCCTCGGCGACGCGCTGCTTTTCGATGGGTTTCAGCATGTTGCGTAGGACACGTGGCGCTGCACGGAGCTTCGGGATCTTAGTTGATCCCCGACCCAGCGACGCCTAGAATTCTGGAACGCATGCGCGGGATATCGGCACGTTGGGGAGTGGCTCTGCTGATCGCGGGAGTCTCGTGCGCGGGCGACGGCGCCCGGACGCAGTCGCCGCCCGACGCTGGCCAGAGCCGCTTTGCGCGCGTGCGCCTCGACATCGCGCTGCCGCGCGAGGGTGAGCCGACCGTCTCGACCGAGGCGCGCTTCCTGCGCGTGACCGACATGGATCTCGAGGCCGCGCAGGTGCTGGCGGGAGCGACCGCCCCGCCGGCGGAGATGGTGCCCGCGGGCCGCTGCGCACGCTTCTCCGCGGAGCGCCTGGTCGACGACGCGCTGGCGAGCGCGTCGCCCGACGCGCAGGTGCTCATGCTCGACGCGGGCGATGTGGCGGTCCTCGCCGCGGGTCGGCCGGAGCGCCTGTCGCCGCGCTATATCCCCGAGGTCATTCCGTTCGTCAGCGGTGTCCTGTACGAGTCCAACGTCGGCCTGGCGGCCTCGTCGTCGCTGCTCGTGGGCGACGACGCCGAGGTGCAGGTGTCGGGCTTCGGCGGCCACGACGTGGGCCGCTTCGATACTCAGGTGGTGCTGCCGCCCGCGCCGGTGATGACGCGCGTGGCGGGCGTCGACCCGGGCGAGGCACAGGTGGTGCTCGAGCGCGGCGCGGATCTGGAGATCATGTGGCGCGAGAGCGCGTCGCGCGGCGACGACTCGGTCATCGTCAGCGTCAGCTGGGAGGGCGGCGAATCGCTGCGCTGCCGCGTCGAGGGCACGCGCTGGGTGGTGCCGAGCGCGGCGCTCGTCGACGTCTGGCGCCACGGCGACCTCGACACGCTCACCATCGGGGTCGAACGCGTGCGGCGCGTGGCCTGGTCGGCGCCCGGGCTGGACGCGGCCGACCTGGTCGTCTCGGTGCGCGACGTGGTCCTCGCGCGGCTGCCATGATCCCGGCCCCGGCCCCCGAGCGACCATGAGCGAGACCCCGAAGAGCGGCACCAAGCCGGCGCCCCCGCCGCTCGTACGCAAGATGCGCAGCCACACCCGCCACGCGGTCGAGGTGGCGGTAACCATCGTTACCGATAGTGCAGGCGCCGAGGCCGTGCGCACGAACGGGCACATCCTCTTCGACACGCGTGACCTGTCGACCGGCGGTGCGTTCCTCAAGTCCAGCTCGTTGCTCGAGATCGGCGAGGAAGTAGGCCTCGAGCTCCAGCTGGGCGCGGGCAAGTCCGTACGCGCCCGCTGCCGGGTCGTGCGCGTCGAGCGCAAGGCGCCCACGGGCATGGGCATCTCGTTCACCAAGCTCGAGGCCGAGGACCAGGCGGCCCTCAAGGCCTTCGTCGCCACGACGACCGGCGCCTGAAATCTTACTTTCGGGGACGGTGCTCGAGATCTTACTTTCGGCGCAAGGGCGCGCCGCGCCACGCGTTCGTCCGAAAGTAAGATCCTGAACACCGTCCCCGAAAGTAAGATCACTTCTTACGGAACGGGTTCATCGACGAGCTGCTCTTGGCGGGTACGCTGAAGCTGCCGCCGCTCTTTTGCCGGCGCATCTCGAGCAGGCGGACCTCGCGCTCGGCGTCGACGTAGCCAGGGCGCAGCTCGACGGCGCGCTGGAACTGCGCGATCGCGCGCGGGTAGTCCTGCTGGTAGTTGTAGACGTGCCCCAGGTAGAAGTACGCGGGCACGCAGCGTGCGTTCAGCTCGAGCGCGCGCGTGAAGACCTGCTTCACCGGCGCGAGCGCCTTGTCCTTGTCGTCGGCGTTCATCCACATGGCCCACGCGTACATCGCGTGGTGCTCGCTCTCCTCGGGGTTGCCGTCGATGGCCAGGCGGAACTCGTCGATCGCGAGCTGGAACTGGCTGCGCCGCAGCGCCATCTCGCCGAGGCGGAAGTGCTCCTCGGCGCCGAGAATCTTGAGCGCCAGCGCCTGCTCGGCGTCCTCGCGCTTGCGGATGGCCTCCTCGCCGCCGGCGGCCAGGACCTTCTTGTACTCGGCGCGGCGGCCGTCGTCGCCGATGACCGAGAACGCTTCCGAGATGCGCGCGAAGATGCGCTCGACCTGCGCACGCATCTCCTCGAGGCGCAGCGTGGCCAGGCGATCCGGGTGGAACACCTTGGCGAGCTTGAAGTAGCTCGTCTTGACCTCGGCGCTGGTGGCCGTGGTCGGGACCTCGAGGATCTTGAAGTGGTCGAGCGCCTTCTCGACGTCGACGAGCTTCTTCAGGATCTGGTTGCGGATCTCGGGCGACGCGGGCGCGGGCGCGGGTGCCACGGCGGCGGGCGCCCCGGTGGGCACCGTGGTCGTCACGGGCACGCGCGCTGCGGGCGCTGCGGGCCGCACGGTGGCGGGCGGGGGACCCGGCGCAGCCGGCGCGGGCGACACGATCGCGGGCGGCGTGGCCGGCGCCGGCGGCGGCGGGATCG
>JBKJOI010000878.1:0-6184 GCA_046595695.1 Haliangiales bacterium
ACCGGCGCGGCCGAGTGCGGCCCCCAGCTCACGTGATGCGGTTGATGCAATGGCCGCGCCCGTCCCGGCAATGGAGTATGCGAGGCGACCACCGCGATCCCCTTGGGGTATTCCCAGGGTATCCGCCACGTACGGGGCCCGGCCTGCGGGGCCCGAGTCCCCGAAGTGGTCAGGCCGTCGCCACCTGGACTGCCGGACTAGGGAACGACGCCGACGCACTCGCTGACGCAGGCGAAGCTCTCGGTGCACGAGCGATCGTCGATGCACGTCTCGCAGTTGTCGGCCTTGTCGCTGTAGGCCTCGCTGTCGGCGGCCATGTCGCGGCAGTTGTCGGCGCAGGCCGAGACGTCGTACTCGCTGTCGAAGCAGTCAGAGTAGCGCTGACAGATCGACTGGCAGTCGAACGCCTCGTCGGCGCTGTCGCAGCCGGTGAAGGCCGAGGTGGAGAGGAGAAGGGCGCTAAAGGACGCTAGGGTGATGAAGAACTTGTTCATGATGCAACGCGTCAGATGCACGCGTCGTGCCCAATTCTACAGCTTCGTTCGGTTCAATATTACAGGGGAAAAAGGCCGGATCTTGTGCAGAAATGTCACACTGCGTCATAGGCGCCCGCACGCGGTCTGACCAGTGCGATGTCATGCGGGGCCCTGTGGTGGCGAGGAAGCCGCCGCTATCCTCGCTGCTCGGGCTCGGGGCACAATTGGCCACGTCGGGACCCCGCCGATATAATGGGGCGTGCGCGCACAAGTCTTCTCCATCCTGACGGGCCTGGCGGTGGCTCTGGGGGCTCCGGGCTGCGCGGCCGGACCGTCAGCCAAGGCGTCCGAGGCCGCCCCGGAGGTCGATCAGAAGGACGCGGCGCGGCAGGCGCGCGACCTGGTCCAGGAGATCTACGCGAGCCTGCGTCGCGGCGACGTCGACGGGCTGCAGTCGATCGTAGCGCCCGATCTGTTCGCGCTCGGCCCGCGCGCGGGCGACGTCTTTCTCGAGCGCGGCGATGCCGTGGTCGCGCTGACGGCCGCGCTGCGCTCCGGCGACCGTCACAAGCTCACCTCGAAGGGCCTGGTCGTGATCCTGGCGCCGGGCGGGCACTCAGCCTGGGCCACCGACACGATCGACGTGAACGGCGTGCCCTGCGCGATGACCGCGATCCTCACCGAGGCCGATGGCCTGTGGGTCGTCGCCGCGGTGCACGTGGCGCGCCTGGTCACCGACGGCCAGGCCGCAAAGCTCGCGCGCTCGGGTGAGCCGCCCGCGGGCAAAGGCGGCGCCCAGGGCGAGGCGGGCGAGGTCGTGAAGCTCTTCCGCGCCGCGGTCGCCGCGCCCGAGCAGTTCGTCGAGCAGCTCGCCGAGGGCAAGGACGTGATCATGATCGGCAGCGGCCCGCGCCAGGTGACGCGTGGCCCGAAGCCGATCAAGAAGCTGTGGAAGAAGCGGCTGGCCGCGGCGCCGAAGCTGGCCATCCAGGGCGAGCCGCGTGCCCGCTCCACCGCCGACGGTGCGCTGGCTTGGGTCACGGCCCACGTCGACGTCTCGGTGGGCGACGGTGAGCCGATGCGCTACCGCCTGTTCGCGGTCTACCAGCGCGACGGCGAGGACGGCTGGCGCCTGGTTCTCCTGCAGGACGCGGTCGTCGCCGGCAAGTAGTCCGCGAGGACGACGCGCCGGCTCAGGCTGCTGCGCGACTTTTTGGTCGAGCATCCGAGCGCCGGGCGAAGGCCTGAGCGGGCGCGGGCGCTACTTTCGCTCCACCTCGACGTCGGGCAGGCTGTCCAGCTTGACCTCGGGGCTGGTCCACACATCCTCGGCCTCGGGCGCCAGCACGAGCAGGCCGCGCGGCAGGCACTCGATCGCCACCGGCGTCATGCCGAACGGCTCGCCGTCGACGATCACGTGCTGCGGCGGCTCGGCCACGATGCGCAGCTTGCGGCTCGAGAAGTAGCCCACGTCGTCGTGGGTCGCCGGCTCCTGGAGCGCGGCGGTGCGCAGCAGATCGAAGCCCGCGGCGACCGCGGTGGCCAGGCTGGTGGCGGCTACGATGGTGACGTCGAGCAGGCCGTCGTCGCCGCGCACCATCGAGGGTCCCTGCGCGAGCACGCTCTTGATCGGTGCCAGGTTCGCGACCGTGACCGCGACCGCCTTGCAGCGCACCCGGTGCCGGTCGGTCTCGATCTCGATCTCGAAGGGCTGGAGCTCGGTCAGCTTCTTGATGCCCGTCGCCACGTAGGCGAGCACGCCCCAGCGGTTCTTGCTCTCGCGCGAGGTCTCGCCGATGGTCTCGGCGTGCAGCCCGACCGAGCACGCGAGCACCGCGATGCGCCCGTCGACGCGGGCAAGATCGATCGCGCGCGTGTGCCCGGCGAGCAGCACGGCGAACGCGCCGTCTTCGTCCGCGGGGATGCCGAGCGCGGCCGCGATGGAGTTCGATGTGCCGCGCGGGATGATGCCGAGCGGCACCTCGCCGCCCGCCAGCACGCTCGCCACCGCCGAGACGGTGCCGTCGCCGCCCGCGGCGATGACGAGGCGGTCGCCGGCCGCGAGCGCCTCGTGTGCGCAGGCGTCGGCGTCGTGTTCCTGGCTGGTCTCGCGGACGGTCAGCTCGAAGTGCTCGGCCAGTCGCTCGCGCAGGCGCTCGACGGGCTCGCCATCGGCGACGCCGGCCTTCGGGTTCACCACGAGGGATGCGCGAGGGAGCGAGGGCCCGGTCGGAGTCATGGCGGAGAGTGTGCCCGAAGGTAGGCCGGTCGCGCGTGTCGTGTGCTGGGCGTGTGCAAATCGCGCGCGAGTCGCTTACGCTCGGTTGAGCGGATGCGACTCAGTGAGCGCGGGCGCACAGGGCCGACGGTGCGGAGCCCCGGAATACCTTGGGTTTTCGTTCGAGCTCCGCCTCGGGCCGCGGGCCTGCCGGTTGCAGCCTCCAGGCGCAACCACCAGAGGAGTCTCATCATGACCAAGGCCGTGCATCCCCGTCGTCCGGCGCGCTTGTTGGCGCTCTCGCTTGCGTTCCTACTCTCCACCGTTGGCGCGGCCGGCGTCGCAACCGCCGCCACCAAGGCGGAGCGGCCCGCCGCGGCCGCGCCCGCCGCCAAGGCCGTGCATACAGCGCGCACGGCAACTGCCGCCGAGCGCGCCGCCTACGCCGACCGCGAGCAGAAGGCCGCGCCCGAGATGGCCGAGTTCGAGGGTGGCGATGCCGTCATCATCGCGGGCAGCACCCTCGGCGTGGTGCTGCTGATCATTCTCATCGTGCTGATCATCTGATGAGGCCGTCGGCGCTCGCCGGCGGGCTCGTGCTCGCGGTCATCGCCCTCGGCGGCTGCTACGCCGGCAAGTCCCAGCCCTTCTCGCCGGCCGCGTTCGAGCGCGAGCCCGGCTGGCTCTCGGTCCCCTCCGTTCCCACCCTCAGGCAGAAAGGCCAGCGCGACTGCGGGGTCGCGGTCGCGGCCATGCTGCTCGGCTACTGGGGCCTGCCGGCGACCCAGGTCGAGCTGCGCGCCGCCAGCAAGCTACCGCCCGAGCGTGGCCTGCCGGCGGGGCTGCTGCGCGCTCTCCTGCGCGAGCGCGGCCTGGACGCCTTCCTGCTCGAGGGAACGTTCGCCGACCTCGAGCGTGAGCTGAGTGGCGGCCGACCGGTGGTCGTGGGCGTCATCAAGCCGTACTCGAACGACAAGGCCTACGCGCACTACCAGGTGGTCGTGGGCATGCATCCGGGCAAGCAGCGGCTGGTGGTGATCGATCCGGCGGATGGCTGGCGGGTGTACTCGTTCGAGGCGTTCCTGAAGGAGTGGCAGCCGACCCGCCACCTCACGATCGTCGCATTGCCGCCCGCCTAGTCGCGCGGGCCGGCAGAGCGGCGGCGCCGCCGCCGGACTACTGCAGCATGATGCGGCGGATGCGGTGGTACGGGCCGTCGTCGCCGCGGTTGCCGTCGGCGACGAACAGGAAGCCTCCGCTGTCGACGTCGATGCCCTCGAGGCCGTAGAAGCTCGCCTCGCTCATCGCGCCGTTGTGGAAGCCGGGCTCGCGGTTGCCGGCGACCGTGGTCACCAGTCCGCTCGCGTCCAGGCGGCGGATGCAGAAGTTGTCGGTGTCGGCGATGAACAGGTTGCCCTGATCGTCGATCGCCAGCCCCTGCGGGTGGACGAAGGTCGCCTGCGCGGCGGCACCGTCCGCCCAACCCTCGGCGCCGGTGCCCGCGACGGTCGTGACCTCGCCCGCGAGGGTGACCTTGCGGATGCGGTGGTTCAGGCGGTCGGCGACCAGCAGGCTGCCGTCGGCGTCGACGGCCACGTCGTAGGGCTCGTTGAAGCGAGCCGCGGCGCCGGTGCCGTCCTGGTAGCCGGGCGTGTCGAGCTGGCCGGCCAGGTCACGGATCGCGCCGGTGCTGGTGTCCAGCACGCGCAGCGTGTGGTGCTGGTTGTCGGCGAGCGCGAGCGAACCGTCCAGCATGACTGCTATCCCGCGCGGACGGCCGATGTCGCGCACCAGCACCGTGGCCTCACCTGTCGCGACGTTCACCTTCCATATGGTGCCGCTCTGTGCATTCTGCACGAGCGAGTCGTTGCGATCGGTCTGCACGTACAGGGTCGCGCCGTCCCTGGAGACCGCGAGCCCAAACGGACGCTGGAGGTCGGCCTGCTCGGTCAAGGTCACCACGTCGCCCTCGGGGCTCACGACCCGGATCAGGTGATTGTCGTAGTCAGCGACGTAGACATACCCGTCCGCAGCGACCGCGACGTTGGTCGGATTGTTGAAGCGGGCGACGTCGCGGGAGCCGTCTTCCTTGCCGGCTTGCCACGTGCCAGCGAGCGTCGCCACGCCTTCGCCGAGCGGGCCTTCGCATTCGTCGCCGACGCAGGGCGATGCATCGCCGTCCGGCCCGTCGTCGTCGTCACCCATGACCTCATCCGAGGTACCGCAACCGATCCAGAGCACCGCAGCGAAACCGGTGCAGGCCCACCGTGACAGTGAACTAGTGCGCATAGATACCTACCTCCATTGCACTCGTGGTTGTGCACGCGCCATACCGCGGCGTACCGTCGGGCCCAGGGCCGCAAGGCCTTGTTCTCCTTGAGAGGAAAACGATGAAAGCTGTGCGATTTGGCCTCACCGCGGGTGCAACGCACAGGCAAGGCACGGACAGCCCAACGAAAGCTTGATTGCGAAAGCCCCGCCGCTGTACACAGCGAGACTTACTCGGAAGGTTGCCAGGGATCTCGTTGCCATGACCACGCACAACCCGCTCGATGTCCTGCTCGCCGACGGCGTGATCGACGAGATCGTCGGTCGCCTGAAGAGCGGCAAGGAAGCGGACATCTACCTGGTGCGGCATGCCGGTGCGATCGTGGCCGCGAAGGTTTACAAGGACCGAGCGCAGCGCAGCTTCAAGAACAACTCCGATTACAAGGAGGGCCGCGGCGAGCGCAGCAGCCGCACGCGCCGGGCGATCGAGACCGGCAGCAAGTTCGGTCGCGAGGCCTCCGAGCAGGCGTGGAGGACGACCGAATCCGATGCTCTGCATCGGCTGCACGCGAACGGCGTCCGCGTGCCCACGCCGGTCCTCTTCTACGAGGGCGTGCTGCTCATGCACCTGGTCACCGACGCCGAGGGGCGGCCGGCGCCGCGCCTGATCGACACCGCCTACGACGCGGAGCAGGCCCGGGCGCTATACATCGACCTGCGCGCGCAGATCGTCCGCATCCTGTGCTGCGAGCTGATTCACGGCGATCTCTCGCCCTACAACATCCTTGCCGCCGAGGCGGGCGCGACCATCATCGACTTCCCC
Organism: Haliangiales bacterium; assembly: GCA_046595695.1. Classification (GTDB taxonomy): domain Bacteria; phylum Myxococcota_A; class Polyangia; order Haliangiales; family SHYZ01; genus JBKJOI01. The sequence goes on from JBKJOI010000878.1 coordinate 5,786, forward strand.
CAGGTGGTCTCGCCAGCCCACAGCTCGCGGTCCGAGTTCTTCTTCCAGCGCGACTTCCAGAACGTCCTCGAGTACGTCGGGACATTTGATCGCACGCTGCTCGCGTTCGGCGAGGACGGGCGGAAGATCTGGCAGGCGTACGTGCGACGCGATCTGACGCCCGACTTCGTGCCGTCGCCGCCGAGCCCGCCGCGGGTGCACGCCCCGCGCCCGCAGGCCCAGCCGCAGGCGCGGCCACAGGTCCAGCCGGCTCGGCCACAGGTCCAGCCGGCTCGGCCGCAGATCCAGCCGCACCGACCGCAAGCGTTGCCGCAGCCTCGGCCGCAGGCGCCAGCGCGCCCACAGCAGCAGCAGCGTCCGCAGCAGGCCCGCCCGCCGCAGCAGGCCCGCCCGCCGCAG
>JBKJOI010000028.1:0-4352 GCA_046595695.1 Haliangiales bacterium
CTTGACGCCCTCGACCTGCGAGACCTCGTCCTCGATCACGGCGACGACGTCGTTCTCCATGACCTCGGGGGCGGCGCCCTCGTAGGTGACCGAGACGCTGACCGCGGGGTTGTCGACGTCGGGGAACTGGCTGATGCCGATGCGCGTGATCGCGACGATGCCGAACACGATGGTCGCCGCCATGATCATCCAGGCGAAGACGGGCTTGCGGATGCAGACCTCGGTGATGTTCACGGCGCGACCTTCGTGGGAATGCCTCCGGCGGGGGCGGCGGCGCCGGGTGGGGCGCCGCCCGCGGACGGCTTGGCGGCCGGGATCGAGACCGGCGCGCCCTCGCGCAGCGCCTCGGCGCCGCGGACGACCAGCTGCTCGCCCGGCTCGACGCCCGACCTGACCTCGACCATGCCGTCAGCGGTGCGCATGCCCAGCTCGAGCACGTGCTCCTTGGCCTTGCCGTCGACCACCGTGAAGGCCAGGAAGCCGCGCTCGCTCGGGCGCACGGCCATCTGCGGGATCACGGTGGCGGTGTCGTTGCCGCCGATACCGGCCGTGACGCGCGCGAACGCGCCGGGCCGCAGCGTGGCCTTGCGCGGGTCGTCGATCTCGGCGGTCACCGGGACCATGCGCGAGGTCGCGTCGGCCGACGCAGCGACCAGGGTGACGCGCGCGGTGTAGGGCTGGTCCTCGCGCTCGTTCTCGTTTCCCGAGGCGAAGGTGACGGTCATGCCGACCGAGAGCCGCGCGGCCTCGCGCGCGGGCACGTCGAAGCGGAGCAGGAGCGGCTCGCGCCGCACCAGCGTGCCCAGCACGGTGCCAGCCTGCACGTACTGGCCGGTCTTGACGCTGCGCGTCTGCAGGAGCCCGGCGATGGGAGCGCGCACGTAGGCGTCGCGCAGGTTGAGCTGCGCCTGGTCGACGGCCACGCGCGCCGACGAGACCTCGGCGCGGGTGGAGCGCACCTTGGTGCGCCAGGTCTCGATCTCCTCGCCGGGGATGAGCCCGGGGTTGTCCTTGGCGGCGGACTCGCGCCGGGCCAGGCCGGCCTCGGCGTCGGAGACCGCGGCCTCGGTCTTCTCGAGCGCGGCCCTGGCCGCGCGCACGGCGAGCTGGTAGCGCGCCGGCTCGATCTCGACCAGCGCCTGGCCCTGCTTGACCAGCTCGCCCTCGACGAAGCCGACCTTCTCGACCACGCCGGCGACGCGCGCGGTCACCTGGACCTCCTCGAAGGCCTCGACGGTCCCGACCGCGCTGATGGTGTACTGGACGTCCTTGGCGGCGACGATCTGGACCTCGACCGGGAACGGCCGCGCGCCCTTGGCCATGGCGCCGCCGGGTGCGCCCGCGGCGCCCGCGGGCTTCTCCGACTTGTCACAGGCGATGCCGCCCGTGGCGACCGCGAGGGCCAGGAGCGCGAGCACTGCCACGGATACGAATCGCTTCATGCGGTGGGTTCCCTGCCGAGTGGATCCAATCCTAGCGCGGCGCGGAGGTCGAGGAGGGCCAGGCCGAGCGCGTAGCCGTCGCGCGCCAGCGCGACCTCGGCGTCGAACAGCTGCGAGGTAGCATCAGCGACCTCGAGAGCGCGCGCCAGGCCCTGTTTGTAGAGGGCGGCGGTCTCGTCCACGTTCTTGTGCGCCGCGTCGACCGCAGCCTGCGCCAGGCCCACGGCCTCGCGCGCGCGGGCCAGATGGGCCAGGGCGGTCTTCACCTCGAGGTTGACCTGGCGGCGGCCCGCGTCGACCTCGAGCTCGGCGATGCGCGCCTGGGCCTCGCGCTCCTCGGTCTCGGCGCCGCGCTCGCCGCCGTCCCAGACCACCCAGGTCGCGGTGATGCCCACGAACCAGTCGGTGGAGCGGCGATCGTCCCAGGCGAACAGGCTGGACGCCTGCGCCTGGCCGACCAGGTCGACGCTCGGCCACCAGCGCATGCCTGGCTCGCGCGCGAGCTCGTCGGCGGCGTGGGCGCGCTGCACGTCGGCGGCGATGTCCAGCCGGCGCGTCTGCGCCGAGGAGACGAGCGACTCGGCGCCACCGGCGCCGGTGGTCGCGGACGCGGCGCTCAGCAGCGCCTCGGGCGGCGCGAGCGGCGCGTTGATCGTGACGCCGATCAAGTGACCGAGCTGCAGGTACGCGGCCTCCAGCTCGCTGTGCGCGCGCACCAGCTCGCGCTCGGCGGTGGCGAGCTCGAGCGCCGCGCGCGTCGCGTCGTTCGAGCTGACCAGTCCGGCGTCGACCCGGCCCTTGGCGTCGGCGAGGCTCTTGCGCGCGAAGTCCACGCGCTGCTCGGCGGCGGCCACGACCCGCTCCTGCCCCAGGGTGGCGATGTACGCGTCGGCGGCCTCGTACGCGAGCAGGCGCATCGCCTCGCGCGCGTCCAGGTTCGCGGCGTTGCGCGCGAGCTTGGCCTGCCGGTAGAGCGGGATCGAGCGCGCGTCGAACAGGCTCACCGTAGCCAGCAGCGTCGCCGAGAAGATGTTCACCTCCTGGTCGTCGGCCTCCTTGCTGCGCCGCTGGTACCCGGCCGAGACCGTGACGTCAGGAAAGAAGAACGCGCGCGCGCGGGCCACGCGCGCCTCGGCCGCCGCCGCATTCCGCCCGGCGATCGCGGCGCGTTCGTCGCGCGCCAGCGCCAGCTCGATGGCGCGCTCGAGCGTCAATCCAGCGGCCGGAGCGGGAGTTGCGGCGGCCACGGCCGCAGGTGTGTCGGCCGCGCGCAGCGGTAGCGGCAGGTATGTGACCGCGGCGCCCAGGAGCGCCGCGATCCCCAGGATCCGTGTGGACGACAAACCGCTTATCTCCTGCCGCGACGAAGGGTTGAGATGCCGCAACATCCCGAGTGGACACAACATTCCCACCGGGGAGTGCTCAGGGCCGCTCCCGGCCCCCTGACCCCGCGGAATATCGCACGCCAGCGGGTGTACCGTCCGGGCGTGGTGCAGGTGAAAGCCGGCGGCGTGGAGCTCGTGCTGGTCGCGACGCTCGCGGCGTGCGGCTTCAATCCAAAGCAGGCGCCCGCGTCGCCGGCCAGCGCGTCGGCTGTCGTGCCGCGCCCGCTGCCGCTCTGCGCCGTGCCCGCGCACGAGGCTGTCGTCGGCGCGTCGACGGACGCGCCGGCGAACGACCACGGCGGCGCCATCCAGGGCGTCGTGCGCGACCTGTCCACGCAGGGCCCTCTGCCCGACGTGACCGTCGTCGCGGCGTCTCCAGCGCTCGGCTCCGCATCCCTCCTGACCGACGCCCGAGGCCAGTACCAGTTCACGAACCTTCCGCCCGGCACCTACCTGGTCGCCTTCTACTATGGTGAGCTCCAGGTCCAGCAATCGAACGTCACGGTCGCCATCGGCCGGGTCACGCCCGTGAACATCCGGCTGGACCAGACGGCGCCCGCGGGCACCGTGGTCGACATCGCGCAGCGCGCGCCGACCATCGACGGCGACTTCGGTCCGGGCCCGCGCGACCCGAACGACCCGCGCGGCGGCCACCTGTGGCCCGGCATGCCCACGACTATCGGCCAGGACTACTCGCGCAACCTCCCGGCAGCCCGCCCGACGTGCCTATCCTCGAAGCGCTGAGCGACCGCCTCGAGATGCCTGGCGCCCGCGGACCGCGCACGCGTGTAATGTGGGCACATGCGCGTCCTTGCGATGCCGGTGGTGCTCCTCGCGCTCGCGGCGTGCTCGGGCGAGAGCGAGGGATTTCAGACCTGCTACACCGCCGCGAGCACCAGCCCACCGCCACAGACCGTGATCGACGCAGGGCTGGACGGCGGTTCGGCGCGCGGCGGAGAACCCTCGAATGGCTGCGAGCAGTTGATCGCCTCTCCGATCCCGCCCTCGACGGCCTGGGTCGAACAGACGGCGGCGACCGGCGTGTGCGCGCCCACGGCACCTGCGGTAGGCGACGTGTGCGCCGTGGCCGGCGAGCTGTACGCGTCGTGCACTTCCGAGCAGATCGTCCTGGGCGCGTGCGCCATCGAGCCTCGGATGCAGTTCTGCTATGGCGGGGCGTGGACCCTGGTCTGCACGTCGAGCGTCCACTGTCCGAGCGGCTTCTCGTGTGTCGCCTCTGGAGGTTTCGGCACGTGCCAGCGCCGCTGTGGCGTCGATACGGATTGCGGCATCTGCGCGCTGGTCTGCGGCGCGAGCGGCGTGTGTGAGCCACCGCAGCCGCCGCCACCGCCCGACGGCGGCGTCGCAGGCTAGTACCTCGCCACAGTGAAGATGACCGGTACGGTCGGCGGCGCCGGGTAGCTCGATCAGGAGCTCCGGTACCCTTAGAAGATGCAGGCCTGCCGCGGATCGGTACGACCTTGCTCCCGGGCCCGGGCGATCGCGCGCTCGACGTGCGCGCGGC
>JBKJOI010000125.1:0-5264 GCA_046595695.1 Haliangiales bacterium
CGTAGCGGTATTCGTTGTGCGTCCCCACCGGCACCAGCTGGCCGTTGATCTGGGAGACATCGTCGGTCGCCGCAGGTGCGGACGCCGCCGCAGGAGCGGGCTCCTGGGCCGAGGCCACACCGGCGCCGAGGACAGTCACGAGAGCAGCAGAAAGGATTCGAGTCACGGTCTTCATAATCACAACCTCCGAACCAACCTAAGAGCAAGCGCCGGGCCACGCGGGGTTCCTGGAGGCAAGCGCGCGGAAGCCTTGGCTTTGCCACCGCCTGCCGCCCGTGTCGCAAGCTCAGGAGCGAGAACGCAGCGGCGCCAACCGTCGGCGAAACGGCACACTCATCAACGGCCGTTCACGAATGCGGCGCGGGTCACAGCCAGGCGAGGCCGGGCGAGCGCCCGGCACTGAAACAGAGATCGGCGAGGTCTCTCTTTTTGACTGACATTCGTCAGTGACCTCGGAGTAACCTTCGGTCGATGGCCGCCATGGAACAAGAAGAAGCCGACTACATCGTGGTGGGTGCAGGCTCCGCGGGTGGCGTGCTCGCCGCCCGCCTCTCCGAGGATCCTCACTGCAGCGTCTTGCTGCTCGAGGCCGGGGGCTCTGACCGCACCAAGCTCTGCACCGTGCCGGGGATGATGTCGGTGATCCACACGACGCCGCAGGTGAAGAAGCGGTTCGACTGGGGCTACTACACGGCGCCGCAGCGCCTCGCCGCCGGCCGCCGCATCCCGTACGTGCGCGGGCGCGTGCTGGGCGGCTCGAGCGCGATCAACGGCATGGTCTATGTGCGCGGCCACCGCCAGAACTTCGATGACTGGGCCGCCGAGGGCTGCACCGGCTGGAGCTGGGACGACGCGCTGCGCTGCTACAAGCGGCTCGAGGACTGGGAAGGCGGCGCGAACGAGTACCGCGGCGCCGGCGGGCCCATCCCGGTGCAGGCTTCGAAGGACCTCACGCCCGCGTCGTCGGCGCTGGTCGAGGCGATCTCGCAGACCTGCGGCGTGCCGGTGCTCGAGGACTACAACGGCGCCTCGCAGGAGGGCATCGGCCCCTGCCAGATGAACGCGCGCGACGGCCGGCGCTACAGCTCGTCGGAGGCCTATGTACACCCGGCGACCGAGCGGCCGAACTTTCGCGTCAAGACCGGCGTGATCGTGTCGAAGGTCGTCATCGAGAACGGCCGCGCCGTCGGCGTCGAGCTGATCGAAAAGGGCAAGCTGCGCACCATCCGCGCGACCCGCGAGGTGATCCTGTCCGCGGGCGTGATCGGCTCGGCGCACATCCTCATGCTCTCGGGCGTGGGCCCCGCCGACGAGCTGCGCGCCCAGGGCGTCGACCCGCTGGTCGACCTGCCGGTCGGTCGCAACCTGCACGACCACATGTTCGTGCCGCTGACCTTCCTCGCGCCCCAGGCGCTGCACCGCGGCACCGCGTTGCACTTCTTCGGCGGCATGATCGCCGAGGCGCTCAAGGGCAACACCTGGTTCGCGCGCAGCGTCTTCGACGCGATGGGCTTCGTGCGCTCGAGCCAGGCGCGACCCGGCGTGCCCGACATCCAGATCCACTGCTTGCCCTGGTCGTACCCGTCGCCCAACCAGGACCTGCCGGTGCGCCCGGTCGTGGACAAGCGCCCGGCGCTCACGATCATGCCGACGCTCATCTATCCCAAGAGCCGCGGCGAGGTGAAGCTGGTCTCCAAGGATCCGACCGCGGCGCCCTTCATCGATCCGCACTTCCTCGAGGATCCCGATGATCGCCGGCTGCTCCTCGAGGGCATCAAGCTGGTGCGCGAGATCGCGGCGTCGAAGGGCATGTCAGGCATCATCGACGGTGAGCTGCACCCGGGCCCCGCCTTCGCCTCCGAGGCGGCCATGGCCGCCGAGCTGCCGATGCGCGCGCACACCGTCTACCACCCGGTCGGCACCTGCCGCATGGGCGTCGACGAGCGCGCGGTCGTGGACCCGCAGCTGCGCGTACGCGGCATCGCCGGCCTGCGCGTGGCGGATGCGTCGATCATGCCGAGCATCACCGGCGGCAACACCAACGCCCCGAGCCTGATGATCGGCGAGCGCTGCGCGGAGATCCTGAGCGCCGGAGCGAACTGACGCCGCGCCGCCGAATTGTTGTCCATCGCCGGACCCGGCCTTACCGTGGCCCATGGGTTCATTCCGGCAATTCCTTTCCCGGCTGGGGCTCGCGGGCGAACGTCGCGAGACCGGCGTCCGCGTCCCGGTCAGCTTCGGCGCTCGCCTCGAGCTCGACGAGATCGTGCTGCGCGGCACCGCGCGTGACATCGGCGTCGGCGGCGTCTTCTTCGAGACCTCGGCGCCGATCGCGGCCGGTGTCCGGGGTGCGCTCGCGCGCGAGGGCGGCCGCGATCTCGTGCCGGTGCGGGTGAGCTGGACGCGCCACCAGTCGCACGAAGGGCCGAGCGGCCTCGGGCTCGAGTTCGAGTCGAATCGCCGCGATTCCTAGCCGGCGTCGAGAGCGCCGCGGCCCCGTCCGCGACGTTCCACCGGCTCGTCCGGTGCGCCGACGGCACCCGCGAGCCGCTGCCAGATGAGCTTCAGCTGCTCGGCGATGAGCGTGCCGCGGTAGTCGCGCGAAGCCTCGATGATGGTGTCGATGTGGTCCATACGCATGCCGCCAATCTGAGCACGCTCGATGATGTTGTCAATTAATGTATTACAAATAATTTACAAGGCGCCGAGATCGCGGAGAAAGTGGCCTCGACCCTCGGCCCGCCTGGCATCGAAACCGCCGCGCGCAGCGAGCACGCGCTATCATCAGCATCGCTCATGCGCCGAAGCGAGAACCTGGTCGTCATGGTCTTCTGTCCGCACTTCGAACGGCCGGTCGTGGCCACCCGCAACCAGACCAACGAGCGGCTGGTCGACTGCACCTCGAAGCGCGAGTGCTCGACCGACGCCACCGACGAGCGCGGCGGCGTGCGCACGATCTACCCTGCCGGCTGCCCCGTGTTCCGCGTCCCGGGCTAGCTGGCGCGGGCCCCTCGCGATCCACGCGGTGGACCGGCTTGGTACCATCGGGTGCCGGCCCGTGGCCTGACTTGGCCGCTCGCCAGTCTGCCCGGAATTCGGACGGCCGCAGAGCCTAAGTGCGCGGAGTTGCATACGGCCCGCTCCTTGCTTATGCGGCGCGTCATCATGAGACGCTTTAGCCTGAGCAGCACGATCCTTCTGTCCCTGTCCCTGTCCGCTTGCAGCTTCATCTCCGCCGACGAGCTCGTCATCGAGGACGGCGGCGACGCCACGCCCGCCGCGCTGGGCGGCAAGAACGACCAGGTCACGATCGCCTTCACCGCGGTCGAGGACGAGGTCGACGCGCCCGGCGAGAAGCCGGTGACCAAGATCATCACCAGCGCGCGCGCCTACCGCGAGCTCTTCGGCCACGACGCCCCGGGCGTGAGCTTCGATAGCGAGTGGGTCGTCTACTACAGCGGCGGCTTCCAGTCGACCAGCGGCCACGTCGCCAAGGTGCGGTCGATCGGCTACTCGGCCAGCGAGCACCGCCTCGAGATCGTCACCGCGTTCGAGTCGCCCGGCCCGGGCTGCGAGAGCTTCGCGGTGCCCGAGCTGCCCTACGCGCTGGTGAAGTTCGCCGCGCCCCTGGAGGCCGAGTCGGTGCGCATCTTCCGCGACGACTCGCTGCGCGACTGCACGAGCGCCACCGAGCCGCCCACGCCGATCGCGGCCGACTGCAGCGCCCGCGGCAGCGGCGCGATGATCACGATCGAGAACGTCGACGACGCGGCGGAGCGCTACACCGGCTGGTTCACGCAGCCCGCGTTCATCGACGAGGCCAAGCGCCTGCTCGCCGAGGGTGAGAGCCGCGTGCCCAGCTTCGCCTTCCTGGACGGCACCGACTGCGACGGCAACTGGAGCTGGCACCTGGACGCGATCGACGCGCACTTCGCCGACTTCACGATCGAGGTCTGCGACGCCATCCCGTCGCACCTGCAGGCCAACAAGGACGCGTGGCTGGCCTCCAAGCAGCGCTGGTGCCCGTGGGGCGCCAAGGTGATCGCCGTCGACGATCGCCGCTAGCGGCGCGGTGCCTCCCTTCCCTTGCCTCGCTCACGCCGGTCGAGCCGCCGGCCGCTGCAGCGCGCCATTTTCTTCGAGCCACGCGACGATCTTCGCGCGCGGCACAGCGCCCACCTTCTGGCCGATGACCCGACCGTCGCGGAAGAGCAGCAGGGTCGGCATCGAGACCACCCCGAAGCGGCCGGTCAGCTCGCCCTGCTCGTCGGCGTCGATGCGCCCGATCGACAGCTCGCCAGCGCGTTCGGCCGCGAGCGCTGCCAGCGTCGGTTCGAGCACGCGGCACGGGGCGCACCACGCGGTGCCGAAGTCGACCAGCCAGACGCCGGGCTTGCCGAGGGTGAGACCGTCGAAATCGCCGCTGGTGAGGTTCCTGAGCGCTTCCCTGGACATGTGATGCCTCCAGGAAGGAAGGTCGCCAGCGCGCCGAGCATTACAGAGTTTCTTCGTCCCGCCCCCGAGCGCCGGCCACTCCTGCCCGTCCGTCAGACCTTCCGCCCGGCCAGGATGCAGACCAGGAGATCGCGCTTGGCCCGGTGCAGCAGCACCGCGACGTGCCCGGGCGTGAGCCCGACCTGCTGCGCCACGTCGGCGCCGCTCAGCTCCTCGAGCATGCGCAGCGTGACCACGCGACGCTCGACCTCGTCGAGCCGCTGCAGGCAGTCGAGCAGCGCCTGCTGGTCCTCCGCCGACGCGAGCAGCTCGTCGACCGAGCGCGACGCGTCGGCGAGCTCGGCGGCGTCGGCGAGCTCCAGGTGCGGCAGCGCGCGGTGGTGCCGTCGTCGCAGGTTGCGCGCCGCGTTCCTGACGATGGTCACGAGCAGCGCCCGGCTCTCGCCGGCTGCGTCGACGAGCGCGTGCGCCTCGGGCAGGCGCAGGAAGGTGTGGAAGGCCTCCTGGACCGCGTCGAGCGCGTCGGCGGTCTCGAGGCCCTCGGCGCGAGCGATCGCGGCGAGCTCGCGCGAGTGCGCGCGAGCGAGCTGGGTGACCCAGCTCATGACCGCGGCGCCGGCCGCGGGATCGGAAGGGCCCATGGCTAGGCGCTGTGATGCACGCGCGGGGGCCGCGCGTACCAGCTCACGGCAGCGGCTCCCAGCCCGTGCCGGTCCACCGGTACACCGACGGCGAGAGCGGCCGCTCCGAGCGCGCCGCGAGTCCGCTCGTCGTGCCGCGCATGACCTCGATGTCCTGCGCGTTCTGCG
>JBKJOI010000181.1:0-2770 GCA_046595695.1 Haliangiales bacterium
ATGCGCCTTCTCGATCTCGTCGAGCACGACCACCGCGTACGGCGTCTTGCGCACCTGATCGGTGAGCAGGCCGCCCTGGTCGAAGCCGACGTAGCCGGGCGGCGCGCCGATGAGCCGAGACACCGTGTGCTTCTCCATGTACTCCGACATGTCGAAGCGGAGCATCTCGACGCCCAGGATGCGCGCGAGCTGCTTCGCCAGCTCGGTCTTGCCGACGCCCGTCGGCCCGGAGAACAGGAACGATCCGATCGGCTTCTCGAGCGAGCCGAGGCCCGCGCGCGACAGCTTGATGGCGCTCGCCAGCGCCTCGACCGCGGGGTCCTGCCCGAAGATCACTTCCTTGAGCTCGGGCTCGAGCCGCGACAGCGACGCCTTGTCGTTCACCGAGACGGTCTTCTCGGGGATGCGCGCGATCTTGGACACCACCAGCTCGATGTCCTCGACACCGAGCTCTTGCTTGCGCAGGTCGCCCTCGCGCAGCCGGTTGGCCGCGCCCGCCTCGTCCATGACGTCGATCGCCTTGTCGGGCAGGTAGCGATCGGTGATGTAGCGCGCCGCCAGCTTGGCCGCCGCCTCGAGGCCCTCGTCGAGGTACTTCACCTCGTGGTGCTCCTCGTAGCGCGCGCGCAGGCCCTTCAGGATGAGCACGCTCTCGTCGACCGAAGGCTCGAGCACATCGATCTTCTGGAAGCGGCGCGCGAGCGCGCGGTCGCGCTCGAACGACGACTTGTACTCCGAGAACGTGGTCGAGCCGATGCAGCGCAGCTCGCCGCCCGAGAGCGCGGGCTTGAGCAGTTTCGACGCGTCCATCGAGCCGCCGCTGGTGGCGCCCGCGCCGACGATGGTGTGGATCTCGTCGATGAACAGGATCGCCTTGGGGTCGGTCTGGACCGCCTTGATGACGCCCTTCAGGCGCTGCTCGAACTCGCCGCGGAACTTGGTCCCGGCCAGGAGCGCGCCCATGTCGAGCGAGAAGATGGTGACGCCCTCGAGCACGCTGGGCACGCGCTTCTCGTGCACCGCCAGCGCCAGGCCCTCTACGATCGCGGTCTTGCCGACGCCCGGGTCGCCGACAAGCACCGGGTTGTTCTTGCGGCGCCGCACCAGCACCTGGATCATGCGCTCGAGCTCGGGCTTGCGCCCGATGAGCGGATCGATGCCGCCGCGGGCCGCCTTCTCGGCGAGGTTCACGGTGTAGGCCTTGAGCGGATCGTCTTCCTCCGCGTCGTCCTCGTCACCCGTGAGGCCGCCACCGGCGGGCTCCTCGTCGCCCTCGCCGCCCTCGTCGCCCGAGGCGTTCGGGTCGATGGCCTTGCGCTTCTTCTTGTCGCCGACGCCGTCCTTGCCGACGCCATGGCTGATGAAGCGCAGCACGTCGAGGCGCGACACGCCCTGCTCGCCGAGCAGGTAGAGCGCCTGCGAGTCGCCCTCGCGGAACAGCGCGACGAGGACGTTGCCGCCGTCGATCTGTTCGTGCCCCGAGCTCTGCACGTGCATGGCCGCGCGCTGCAGGACGCGCCAGAATGCGGGCGTCTGCTTGGGATCACTCTTGTCGCCATCCTCGAGCGTGGGCAGCTGGCCGAGGAACTTTTCCAGCGAGGTCGCCAACTTGCCCAGGTCGCAGCCGACCGCGCGCAGCACGCGTGCGGCGACCGGGTCGGCGCACAGCGCGAGCAGGAGGTGCTCGAGCGTGACGAATTCGTTGTGCCTGCGCCGCGCCTCGGCGATGGCCAGGTTCAGCGTGTTCTCGAGCTCTTTCGCGAGCGTCATTATTCCTTTGGTCCTTCCGAGCCGTCGCCGCCTTCGGGGTCGTCCATGCCGTCGGGCTCGAGCGTGCACATGAGCGGGTACTCCGCCTCTTCGGCCGCTTCCATGGTCTCGGCGACCTTGGCCTCGGCGATCTCGTACATGAACACGCCGGCGACGCCCATGCCGGTGCGGTGGATGTTCAGCATGATCGCGGTCGCCTCGGCCTCCGACTTGTTGAAGATCGTGATGAGGATGGCCACGACGAACTCCATGGTGGTGTAGTCGTCGTTGTGCAGGAGGACCTTGTAGAGCTTGGGCCTCTTGGTCTTGGTCTTCGTCTTGGTTTGCTTCTCGACGACGACCTGGGTATCGCCCTGGTGCTTCTTGGGGCTGCTCATGGCGTTGGGTTCTATCCTACTTGGTCTGCTTGTCGGGTGCCTGCTTGCCCCGAGTCTGATGCCCCGCCCGCCATGTCGCCAGCTCGCGCTCGCGGTGCTCGACCTCGAGCTGCAGGTGCTCGCGAATCGCTCGATCGAGCCGGACGTCGGTGAAGATGTGCGCGCTGTACGTCTCGCTGGGCTCGAAGCCCCGCGACATCTTGTGCTCACCGCCCGCCCCGCCCTCGAAGACCTGCAGCCCGCGCGCGATGCAATCGTCGATCGAGTGGTAGAGGCAGACGTGGAAGTGTAGGAACGGGTGGTCCTCGTGGCAACCCCAGTAGCGGCCGAACAGGTGGGTCGCCGAGGCCACGTTGAAGGCGCCGGCCACGAAGCGGCCATCGAGGTGCGCCGCGACGACCTCGAGCGGGCCCGGCATGCGCGTGAAGATCCGCTGGTAGAACGAGAGGTTGAGCCAGGGCCGGCCCCACATGAGCTTGTCCACCGTGGCGCGGTGGAAGTCATGGACGATGCGGCCCCAGCTGGCCGCGTCGGCGGCGAGCTCGTCACCGCGGACGGTGCGCAGGGTGATGCCCTGCGTCGCGGCGGCGGCACGCTCGCGGCGGGCCTGGTGGCGCCGCTTG
>JBKJOI010000241.1:0-5472 GCA_046595695.1 Haliangiales bacterium
CGTCGCGCCCGAGGCCGCGCTCGCCGGTGCCGGCGCACCGGAGACCGAAGCCGAGGCCGAAGCGATCGCCGGTGCCGGCGCACCGGAGGCCGAGGCCGAAGCCGCGCGCGAGCCGCGGGCCACGAAGCGCGAGCCGCGCGCCCCGGCGGCACCGCCGTCCCGGGCCGTCGCGGAGAAGACCTCCGACTCCACGTCGAAGCCCACGCCGCGCCCACGGCCCGGCAAGGACAAGGGCATCCTGCTCGTGAACGCGAAGCCGCCGTGCGAGATCATCGTCGACGGCAAGCGAACCGGGCTGGTCACGCCGCAGCGCGATCTGCCGCTCAAGGCGGGCACGCACACCGTGCTGCTGGTCAACTCCGAGCACCGCATCAAGAAGTCGACGCAGGTGAAGATCGTCGCCGGCAAGTCGACCCGCCTCATCCTCGATCTCACCGACCTGATGCGCTGATCCCGCCGCGTCGCGATATGCTCGCGACGGATGTTCGACCACGCCGACGAGTCCGCGCCGCGCCCATCGGGCCGGCTCGCACGGCTAGCGCGCCGCGCCTGGTGGCTGCACAGCCTCGGCGCGCTCGGCTTCGGCATCGGCGTCATGCTGTTCGCGCGCAAGGGCCTCGCGCACGCCGACAAGGTGCTGGTCGTCGCGTCGCTCGCGTGGCTGCTGGTGTTCATCGCGCTGCGCTTCATCGTCGGGCCCGACAACACCGCCCCCGACGAGCGCCTGGCCAAGCGCGGCCTGCGGGTGGTCACCAACTACGTCATCAAGAACCTCTACCAGCAGATGTTCTTCTTCCAGGTGCCGCTGTACGCGTCGAGCGCGACCTGGTCGCTCTACTCGCCCAACTGGTGGCTGCCGGTCCTGCTCGCGATCTGCGCGGTGCTGTCCACGCTCGACGTGATCTTCGACAACGTCGTCATGGTGCATCGCTGGCTGGCCGCGCTGCTGTACGGCGTGTGCCTGTTCTCGTTGCTCAACCTGGTGCTGCCGCTGGTGTTCGGCCTGCCGCACCTATCGGCGCTGCTGGCCGCGGCGGTGGCGACGCCGCCCGCGACCGCGCTGCTGACCTTCCCGGTGCGCCGTGTGCTGCGGCCGGTCGGGCTCATGCTCGTGCTCGCCGCGACCGCGGGCGTGGCCGCGGGCGCGTGGTTCGGCCGCGCCGCGGTGCCGCCGGCGCCGATCGCGATGTCCTACGGCGCGGTCGGGCACGGCGCGCCCGGCGCGTACGAGGTCCTGCCCGGCAAGAAGACCCGCCTGCGCGCCCAGCAGCTCGACGGCCTGCGCTGCGTCACCCAGCTGGTCGAGCCGGGCGGGCTGCACGATCGGATCGTCCACGTCTGGCGCGGCAACGGCGTCACGCTCGCGCGCCTCGTGCCCGAGGACGTCGCCACCGACGAGCCCGGCAGCCGCGTGGTCCGCTCGGTGCTGCCCGCGCTGCCCGCCGACGTGGTCGGAAACTGGAGCTGCACCGCCGAGACCGCCGACGGCCAGCTGGTCGGCCGCGTGGCCTGGACGGTCAGCGCTCCGGGTCGCTGAGCGGGCGCTTCGGGGCGCCGCGTCGCCGCCCGCCGCTCGAGACTCAGGCAAACGCTGTACCGACGCTTGACACACCGCGCCCTGCAAATTAGCTAGGCATGTGCTTAACCAACGCGCCTCGCTCGATCGTCTGTTCCAGGCGCTCGCCGATCCGACCCGGCGGGTCATGGTCGAGCGGCTGAGCCGCGGCCCCGCCTCGGTGAGTCAGCTCGCCGAGCCGCTGGCCATGTCGTTGCCGGCGGTGATGCAGCACCTGCAGGTGCTGGAAGCGAGCGGCCTGGTCCGCTCTGAGAAGGCGGGGCGCGTGCGCACCTGCCGCATCGAGCCGGTGGCGCTGCATTCGGCCGAGCAGTGGATCGCCGAGCGGCGCAGCAGCTGGGAGCGGCGCCTCGACCGGCTCGGAGATCTGCTCGCCGAGGATGAGGGAGATCAGCCCCAACCCACCAAGAGCAAGAGGAGGAAGCCATGACCGAACGAGGCAGGGCATCGTCCTGACCTACGACATGCGTCGAGCCGACACGCGCATCTCCGTCTCGATGGTGACGGTGGAGCTCCGGCCCGAGGGCGAGGGCACGCGGCTCGTCTTCACCGAGTCAGCGCGAGGTCCACGCGTCGTGCGTCACGCGTGCATCGCCGCCGAGATCCACGCGCGGCCCGAGGACGTGCGGGCCACGCGCGAAGGCAACGTCGAGCACGGCCAGCGTGGTGGCGAGCAGCTCGCGCGAGCGGTCGTGGGCCGCCTGCGGGTAGGCCTGGCGGTCGGCGACGAAGCCGACCGCGTCGAGGCCGGCAGCGCGCGCCAGGTAGAGCGCGCGCGCCAGGTGGAAGTCCTGGGTGCACACGATCGCGCCCTGCACGCCGTACACGCGCGCGGCCCGCTGCATGGTGTCGAGCGTGCGCAGGCCCGCGTGGTCCATGAAGACGTCCTCGCTGGGCACGCCGCGCTCGACCAGCCAGCGGCGCATCGCGTTGACCTCGTCGTAGTCCACGCGGGCGTGATCGCCCGAGACCAGGATGCGCCGCACCTTGCCGGCCTGGTGCAGCTCGAGGGCCGCCTGCAGACGATCCTCGAGGATCATCGCGGGACGACCGTCGTCCCAGACCAGCGCGCCGGGCACGATCGCGACCTCGCGCGCCGGCACGTCGGCGAGCGCGCGGTAGACGTGGGCGCGCTCGCGCCCGACCACGACGTGCGCGGCGGCGACCAGGAGCGCCACGGTGAGCACCGGCAGCAGCGCGATCGCGAGCAGCGTCCGCGGCGGCAGCCGCCGCCTCCAGATGGACCTCGCCTGCATTTTCTCCTTCTGCCTCATCCGGCGTGAACGCGCCGGGTCGGCGCGGCATTCCCGCATGACCAGCGGCTGGATCTTCGCGGGCCTGGGGGTGCTCGGCATCAGCCTCGCCGGCACCGCGGTGGCCACGCTTCCGATCTGTCTGAGCGGCGTCGCCCTCGGTATATTCCTGGCGCGGAGACTCGAGCGGATCGCCCGGGCCGGGCAATCACAGGAGCGACGGATGCCGACACGTAGAGACTTCATCCAGACGGGCTCGCCGCAGGCGCGCTCGCGGCGACGGGCGCGGCCGGCTGCGGCCCGGGCACGAGCAAGAAGATCGCCACCGGCCCCGACTCGGCGCCGCCCGAGCCGGCGGCCGAGAAATCGGCAGGTCCCGTGAAGATCCTGATCCTGGGCGGCACCAAGTTCCTGGGCCCGCAGATCGTCGACGCGGCGCGCGCACGCGGGCACACGGTCACGCTGTTCAACCGCGGCCAGACCGACGCCGAGCTGTTTCCCGAGCTCGAGAAGCTGCACGGCGATCGCGACGGCGACCTGAAGGCGCTCGAGGGCCGCGCCTGGGACGCGGTCGTCGACACCTCCGGCTACGTGCCACGCATCGTCAGGGCGTCCGCCGAGCTGCTCGCGCCCAGCGTCGGGCAGTACGTGTTCGTCTCGTCGATCTCGGTCTACGCCGATCCGGTGGCCGCGTTCTCCGACGAGAGCGCGAAGCTCGCGACCCTGCCCGATCCGAGCAGCGAGAAGGTCGAGGAGCACTACGGGGCGCTCAAGGCGCTGTCCGAGCAGGCCGCCGAGGCCGCCATGCCCGGACGCGTGACCAGCATCCGACCCGGTCTCATCGTTGGACCCATGGATCCGACCGATCGCTACACCTACTGGCCGGCGCGCATGGCGCGCGGCGGCCAGGTGCTCGCGCCCGGCAGCGGCGAGGATCCCGGGCAGTACATCGACGCGCGCGACCTGGGCGCGTGGATCGTGCACGTGATCGAGGAGAAGCACGTGGGCGTGTACAACGCGGTCGGCCCGGCGCAGAAGCTGAGCATCAAGGAGCTCCTGGGCGCCGCCAACCAGGCCGCCGGCAACGTCGCGCAGCTCACCTGGGTGGACACCGCGTTCATCGAGGAGCACGAGGTCGCGCCGTGGCTGGAGCTGCCGGCGTGGACCGGCAGCGACCTCGGCTTCGCGACCATCGTGGCCCAGAAGGCAATCGACCGCGGGCTCGCGTTCCGGCCGGCGCTCGAGACCGCGAAGGACACGCTCGCCTGGTGGCTGACGCTGCCGGAGGAGCGCCGAGCCAGGCCACGCGCCGGGCTCGCGCCCGACAAGGAGGCCAAGGTGCTGAAGGCGTGGAAGGAGCGCAAGGCGTGAGCGCGGCGACGCCTGGACGGCTGGCGGGCAAGCGCGCGATCGTCACCGGGGCGGCGAGCGGCATCGGGCGCGCGAGCGCGCGCCGCTTCGCCGCCGAGGGCGCCGCGCTCGTGCTCGCCGACGTCGACGAGACCGGCGTGAACGAGACCGCGCGGCTGATCGCCTCGGCCGGTGGCCGCGCGCGCGCCGTGGTCGCTGACGTCGGCGACGACGCGGCGGTGGCAGCGCTGGTGGCGCTATCGGTCGAGCAGCACGGCGGGCTCGAGGTCATGTACGCCAACGCCGGCATCGTCGGGCGCCTGGTGCCCTTCGGCGAGCTGACCGCGGACGACTGGACGACCGTGCTGCGCGTGAACCTCATCGGGGCGTTCCTGTGCGTGAAGCACGCGGGCGCGCACATGCGCGCGCACGGCGGCGGCTCGATCATCTGCACGGCCAGCGTCGCCGGCCTGCGCGCCGGCGCCGGCCCGGCGCACTACAGCGCCAGCAAGGCGGGCATCGTGAACCTGGTCCAGCTCGCCGCCCAGGACCTCACCGGCACGGGCGTGCGGGTGAACGCGATCTGCCCGGGGCTCATCGAGACCGGCATGACCCAGCCGGTCTTCGACGCCGCGCGCGCCGCCGGCAAGGAGCAGAAGATCGGCCAGCTCAACCCCACGCGCCGCGGCGGCCAGCCCGACGAGATCGCGGCGGCCGCGCTGTTCCTGGCCTCGGACGACAGCTCGTACGTGAACGGCGTGGCGCTGCCCGTCGACGGCGGGCTGGCGACCAGCCATCCGTTCGTGCCGGGGAAGATCTTCTGAGGCCGCGCGCGCGGGCGCGGCGCGGCCCTCAGCGGCGGCGCATGACCCGAGGGTGCGCGCGTACCCGCGGCGCCGGGGTCGGTGCGGGCGTCGAGGTGGAGGTGATCGGCTCGGGGGTGGCGTGCACCGGCACGAGGCGACGGATGCTGCGCCGCCTCAGCGTCGGGACGTCGGAGTCCGCGCTCTCGGCGATGGTGAGCAGCTGTGGCGGCGGCAGCGGCCGCGGGGGCGAGTTGGGCGCGAGCACGCGCGGCGTGGGTGGGCGCGGCGGCGCGGCTGATTCCGTCGTCGTCGGCGCGGGGGTGATGCGCGGGTACGGCGACGAGCCGACCGCGGCTACCGGCGAGGGTGTCGACGGTGGAGCGGCGTGCGCGGCGGTCCTGACGGCGGCCGCCGGCGTGGCCGCGGCGGGCGCACCGGCGCGCACCTGCAGCGCGGTCGCGAGGCCCGCGAGCGACGACGGACGCTC
>JBKJOI010000838.1:0-6098 GCA_046595695.1 Haliangiales bacterium
ACATCCTTTTCTCCTCTCCCGACAAGCCGCTCAAGACGCTCGTGGTGACCTCCTCGAATCCGTTCGAGGGCAAGACCATGAGTGCGGTGAACCTGGGCATCACGATGGCGCAGAGCGGCCATCGCACGCTGCTCGTCGACACCGACATGCGCCGCCCACGCCTCCACAAGGCGCTCGGGATCTCCAACGAGAACGGCGTCTCGCGCCTGGTTGTCGGTGAGAGCGACCTCGAGAGCTCGGTCAAGTCGACCGAGGTGCCGAACTTGTTCCTCCTGCCCTGTGGGCCCATCCCCCCGAACCCCGCAGAGCTCCTACACTCCGAGCGTTTCGCTGCGCTGGCCAAGATGCTGTCCGAGAAGTACGACCGCGTGATCTTCGATTCGCCGCCCATTCTTGCCGTGACCGATGCGGCCGTGCTCTCGCGCGTCGTCGACGGCACGATTCTTGTTGTGCGTGCGGGTCGCACTTCGCGCGAGGCGGTTATTCGTTCCAAGCGCGCCATGTCAACGGTCAATCCGAACATCATCGGCGTCGTGCTGAACGACGTGAACCTGAAGAACCCGCACTACGCGAGCTACTATCAGTATTATCAGTACCAGTCGCACGAGAACCCAATCGTCGCGGAGAACAGCGCTGGCAAGACCGGCGCCTAGGCGTTGGCGACGGACCGCCGCGCGAGCTGCATGAGTGAGCGCGCCGAGACGCTGAAGACGCTCGCGGCGCTGGCAGGCTACGGGCTGCGCTTGCCCGGGTCGGGCGAGCGTCAGGTGATCATCGACGGCCGCATGACCAGAGCGGCCTTGGTCGAACAGATCGCTCCGCTTCTCGGCGCGCGCGTTGCGTCCGGCGAGCTCGATTGCACGCCCGATTCGCGCGCCACCCTGGTGAGCGCGCATCTGGCTTGCCTGGCTGCGGACCAGTGGGCGGAGTCGACTCGCGCACCGCTTCTCTCCGCGCTCCGTGCGCGCGGGATTCCGACCATGCTGCTCAAGGGCGGGGCGCTCGTGAGAACCGTCTACGGGCAGTTCGGGCTTCGCCTCATGAGCGACCTCGATGTGCTGGTCCCATCGCTGCGCTGGCGCGAGGCGCATAGCGCGCTTGCAAGCGCTGGGGGGCTGGCTGCGCCCACCGAAGCCCTCGTGCTCCGACTACGCCTCAACCACGAACGGTCGTGGCGCATGCGCTCCGGAGCAGTTGTCGATCTGCATCGTGCGCTCACGGCCTGGCCGCTCTTCCGTGTGGACCACGACGGTCTCTTTGCCCGCGCGCACCCCATCGGCGACCTGCTTGCGCCGGCGCCCGATGATCTCTTCGTCAGCCTGGCCCTCCACGCTGCCCAGGACGGCTTCGCGATGCCATTTCGTGCCGTCGTCGATGGACTCGCTTTGGCGGCTTCTAGCACGCTCTCGCCCGACACCGTTGCATCGCGCGCCCGCGCCTGGGGCGCCGGGCGCGCTACGGCGACTTGGCTGCGGATGCTGATCGCCTATGGTCTTCCGGCCGACCCGTGGCGCTCCCTAGCTGCGGCGCTCGCGCCAGGAGGCTCGGCGAGCACCAAAGCCTCGGGCTTGCCTCGACCGGTGCCCGAGTTGCTCGCGACCCGATCTGCAGATCGATGGCGCGCACGCTGGCAGCTCCTTCGTGCCCACGACTCGCCAACGAGACCGCTGGTGTTTCTCGGTTACCGCGGAGCGCTGCGCGCGGTCGATGCGGCGCGCCCTCACTTTTCGCGACGCTGATACGACCTCAGTGGCTTCGAAGCAAACCGGTTGCCGAGGACGCACGGGCGGCCGAGAGGGGCACGATGTTGTTGGAACCACCCGTGAGCTTGCCGTACTCGGGGACGAGCACCGGCAGCAGGCGCCGCGCCGCGGCTTCGTCGCAGCACTGCACGGCTCGTCGCAGGTCGGCGAGTAGCTCGCCGAAGCGTCTGTCGTCGAAGCCTTGCTGCCGCGCTACCATGATCTTGGGGTGCGCGGTCTTCTCAGCATTCTCGGCCTCGAGGTAGAGTTCCTCGTAGAGCTTCTCGCCCGGCCGGATACCTGTGAACACGATCTCGATGTCGATGCCTGGGCGGCGCCCTGACAGCGTGATCAGGTCCTTGGCGAGATCGACGATCTTCACCGGATCGCCCATGTCGAGCATGAAAACCTGGTCTTCGTCGCCGAGGGCCGAGGCCTGGATGACGAGCTCGACGGCTTCGGGGATGGTCATGAAGTAGCGCCGCATGTCTGGATGCGTGATCGTCACCGGTCCGCCCGCGGCGATGAGCTCTTTCAGGATAGGTACGACACTGCCTTGCGAGCCGAGCACGTTGCCGAAACGAACCGCGGTGTAGCGGGTGTCGAACGGCAGCGTCTGGATGAGTCGCTCGGCCATACGCTTGGAGGCACCCATGACACTGGACGGATTCACCGCCTTGTCGGTCGAGATCAACACGAAGGTCTCCGAGCCATGCCGGCCGGCAAGCGTGGCGACCGTCTCGGTGCCGAACACGTTGTTACGGAGACCCTCGACGGGATTGGCCTCGATCATGGGTACGTGCTTGTGGGCGGCGGCGTGATAAATGACCTGCGGCTTCGTGGAGGCAAAGACGCTATTCATCGTGATGGCGTCGGTGATGTCGGCCAGGCAGTAGCGGATCTGGGTCTCTTTCGCACCGTCGAGCCCACGAAGCGAGCGCTCGAGGTAGAAGAGGGCGTTCTCGTCGTGGTCGAGGCATGTGAGCGACGCGGGCCCGAACCGCAGCACTTGGCGGCAGATCTCGGACCCGATCGAGCCGGCGGCCCCGGTCACCAGGACGCGCTTACCCTTGAGGACCTTGTCGATGCCGACGGTATCGAGCTGTACCGGCGGCCGGCGCAACAGGTCGTTGATGTTGACTTCGCGGAGGGCGTCGATGCGCGCGTTGCCGCTGAGCACCTCCCAGGTGGCGGGCATCACCTTGAACGGCACGCCCGCCTGGCGGCAGTGATCTATGATCTGGCGCATCTCGTCGCCCGAAGCCGACGGCGTTGCGACGATGATCTCGGCGATCCGCAGGCGCTGGACGATGTCGCTCAGCGCGTCGATGCGGTCGACGACCGGGACGCCGTTGATGAAGGCGCCGCGCTTGACCGGATCATCGTCGAGGAAAGCGACCACTTGATAGTTGAGCCGCGGGCTCTGCCGGATCTCGCGGAGAAGCGCATCGCCCGTGTCGCCGGCGCCGATGATGAGCAGGCGCTTGCGTGCTCCCGAGTCGAGCTCGCTCGAGGCCTGCCGGTAGAGGCGCACGGCCAGCCGCAGGCTGATCGTGAGTCCCACAAGGAGGATCGGATTCAGGATGAAGATGGACCGGGGAAACCCGCGATGGCTGATGATCATGACGTAGGCAGCGAGACCCGCCGATCCGGCGAGCGCTGCTTTCACGGCGTTCAGGAAGTCGGTGACGCCGACGTAGCGCCACCAGCCACGGGTCAGGCGGAATACATAGAAGGTCGCGAAATGGATGACGATCGCCGCCGGAAGCGTGGCGAGGAACGCGGTCTCGACCGCGCGTGGGAAGGGCAGCCTGAAGTCGAAGCGGATCAGGAACGCCAGCGTGTAGGCGAGCGCGATGATGGCCGCGTTGACCAGCACCGAGATCGCTCCGCGGTGCTGGAGCAGGACCGCCGGGAGGCGGCGTTCTGCTCCGGGCAGGGGACTGTCAGCGGCCATCAGGATCGCCCTTTCTCAGTCGTGATGCTTGTTCCGTCTCCCACTCGTATTTGTGCGCGTTTCCGGCCTGACGTTCGACCTCGGCGGCGGTTTCATGTATCCGGATGCGCTCGCCACGCGCCGTGGCCCAGGCCAATTTGTCCAGCCGCTTGCGCGCTTCGTTGCGCTTGCCGGCGGCCGAGTAAGCTCGGGCGAGCTGGAGCTCCGCGTCGAACGCGCGCCCGCTCCTATCGGAGAGCTCGTCGAGCTGTCTTGCGGCGCTGTCGAGGTCGCCTCTTGCCAGGGCCGTCTGTGCTGCGAGCAGCCGAGACAATGGTGACCGGTCCAGCGGAAGCAGGCGAGCGGTATACGTGTGCGCCCGCGCGCTGTCTGAGCGTGCCAGGGCCAATCGAGTGAGCTCCTGCAACACCGGAACGTCATGCGGGCTGAGGGCGAGCACTTGTTCGTACACCTGTAATGCATCGGCGTCACGCTGCTTGCTTCTAAGCCAGTGCGCCAGCTGGGCCAGGAGCTCGGGATCCTCGGCGGTAGCGGCAAGCAGCGCGTGAAGATCCGGGAAGTGCAAAGCGATGCGCTCCCAGACAGGTCCGCGAGCGCCGCTCAGGGTCACCGCTGCCCGATATTCCAGCAACGCCTGGGATCGTCGGCCACCGCGGCTGAGCAGCTCCGCAGCCATCAGGTGGGGTGCCGGGTGACTCGGGTTCAGGAACATGGCGTCGTTCAGCCAGGCCATGGCCGCCGGATGACGCTCGCGGGCGAGGCGCTCGCCGACGATCGCGTGCAGATAGAAGTCCGCCGGGTGCGCGCGGCGGAGGCGCTCGGCACGGGGCAGGATCTCGGTGATTGGCATGGCGGGGTTGCGCAGCTCGTCGCGCAGCTCCAGCGCGGCAGCCTCGGCCCGCGGGGTGCGCGCGGCAACGATGGTGATCAGCGCGAGCGCGGCGGGTGCCAGCAGCCACGGCGCGCGAGCCGGGAAGACCCGGCGGCCGGCTTCTGACTCGGTGCTACGCCGCGCGAACAGGGAGGCCAGCACGGCGAGCGCCGGGAGCGCGACTCCCGGCAGCTCGACCGAAAAGTCCGCGCCTTCGTGAATGGCGAGGCCCAGGATCGCGCCCATCGCCCCGGCCGCCAGCGGGTCGGGCTCGAGACGCGTGAGCGCGATGACGAGCGCCCACCCGGCCAAGACCATCAACAGCAGGGCAACCGGAACCCCCCAGTCGGCGAGCGATTGGAGGTAGCCGTTCTCGACCCAGGCGAATCGGACCATGCCACCACGGTCGTAGACCTGGGTGAAACCCTGCTCGTAGGCGCCGCGCCCGACCCCGGTCCAGCGGTAGTCCATCGCCATGGTCGCGGCGCTGGACCAGCTGTAGAACTTGGACCGAGGATCGCCGAGCGGATCCTCGAGCTCGATGGTGCCGGTCCTGGCGATCGCCGGTGCCACGCGCGACGAGGCGAGCGAGGCGGTCACGACGATGGCCACGAGCGCAATCGCGCCGATGCCCAGGCGGAGGCTGAGCGCGGCGCCGGGCCAGTCCCGGCGCGTGGAGCCTTGCCGGAGTTGCCAGCGATCGAAGCCGAAGGTGATGAGCTGCGCGAGCGGCGCCACGATCATGGCGGCGCGCGAGAGTGAAAGCACCGCCGCAACGTTGAGGATGACCGTGGCCGTGAAGGCCGGCGCGCGCAGGCGCTGCTCGCGCAGGCCCAAGGCCAGCGCACACGGCGCCGCGAGGCACATCAGCGCACCGAAGTGGTTGCCGTTGACGAACGTTCCGCGTACGAGCACATCGTTCACGCCCTGCGCCACTGGCTCGTAGACAAACAGCAGCCGGCGCGTCCCGACCAGCGCCTGCACGAACCCGATGAGCGCGACCAAGGTGGCCACGGTGACCACCGCGATGAGGAGTCGCCGCCGCCGGTGCGAGCGCGATGCATAGACCACTGCACACAGGAAGAACGCCGCGTACGCCGACAGCTTGGCCAGCTCTGAGACCGTGCCCGCGGGGTCGAGCGACAGCGCATGCCAGCCATAGTCGCCGAGGGTCGTCGAGAAGATCTCGTCGGCGCGTGGCGACAGGGTTCGTAGCAGGCCTGCGGGCAGGGGAATCAGCTGCATGCCGGTCGCGAGCACGGCGACGCCGAGCGCCAGCGAAGGGGCGGTGATGGGCAGGCCCTTGCCGGCCAGCACGCGCTCGGCGAGCGTGACCGCCAGCAGCAGGGCGGTCAGCGCAAAGACCACCAGGCGCGTCCAACCGTGCACGGTTCCAACCAGGATCGGCGCGAGGCACACGAGCCCCAGGAGCAACCCCTCGGCGAGGGGGCTCAGGAAGCGCGGAGCACGCACACCAGGCCGCGTTGAGGTCGGCATGGCGCGGTTCAACTCAGAGGATGCGCTCTGG
>JBKJOI010000491.1:0-4481 GCA_046595695.1 Haliangiales bacterium
CGATGTTGCGCGCGTGGCGCACCGAGCCGGCGATCATGATCGCGCCGGCCATGGTCGCGGCCACCGCCCAGGTCGCGCGCGGCGACAGCCCGAGCTCGACGTCCTTGTAGATCGTGAACACGATCGCCGCCGGCGCGATGATGTGCGACAGGTGATCGGCGATGGTGTCGTACTCGCCGCCGAAGCGGTTCGCGGTGCCGAGCGCGCGCGCGACTGCGCCGTCGAAGATGTCGGCGGCCCATCCGACCAGGATGGCAACGCTCGCCCAGAACGGGTGGCCCTCGATGCAGAGCAGGATCGCGGCGGCCCCGCCGAGCACATTCACGCTCGTGAAGAGATCCTTGATGCCGAAGAGATTTCGCGGCCTTGCGTGGGTTGTGCCCTCTGCCATGGGCCCCGGTGCTTACCACAGAAACACGCTGCGCTTATAGTAGTGGCGTGCACCCTCTCCACGACATTCCGCTCCCCGATAAGATCGACGCGTACTTCCCCGTGGTGATCGAGATCCCACGCGGCTCCAAGCTCAAGTACGAGATCGACAAACGCACCGGGCTGCTCATGCTCGACCGCGTCCTGCACTCCGCCGTGCATTATCCAGCCAACTACGGCTTCATCCCGCAGACCCACGCGGGCGACGGTGACGCGCTCGACGTGCTCGTGCTCATGCAGGAGCCGGTGCACCCGCTCACCATCGTGCGCGCGCGCGCCATCGGCGGCTTCCAGATGACCGACGACAAGGGCGTCGACGACAAGATCGTCGCCGTCGCGATCGACGATCCCGCGGTGTCGCACTACACCAAGGCCACGCAGTTGCCGCCGCACCGCCTGCTCGAGCTGCGTCGCTTCTTCCAGGACTACAAGGTCCTCGAGGGCAAGTTCAGCGAGGTCGAGGAGCTCTACGACAGCGAGCGCGCGCTCGCCGTGATCGCCGAGGCCCAGGCCGGCTACCGCAAGCGCTCGGGCTGGGAGAAGCCCTAGGGGGACAGGATCTACCCCTTCAACTTATTGGAATGATTATCGTCCTGGCGGTAAACGCGTGTTTACCTTCGGGACCCGCAGCAAACGGGTCGCGCTAGGTAAATACGCGTTTACCGCCAGGAGTGCAGTGATAGCGAAGGCTTAGGGGGGTAGATCCTGTCCCCCTGGGGAGGGCTTCTGTCCCCCGGGGGAGGGCTTACGGGCAGGAGGCGGGCTGGACGGCGCCGCGGGTGAGCGTAGGCAGCTCGATGCCGGCGTCGGCGAGCAGGCCGAACTGCAGCAGCGACATGTTGAACCACCAGCTGAACTTGCGCTGCGGGGCGGTGTGGAAGCGCGGGTAGCCGATCTTGTTCTGCGCGATGAACGTGGCCGGATCGCCGAGGCCCGGGGCCAGCTGGGCCGCCGTCCACACCGCCGGATCGCGGCGGCTGCGATCGTAGTAGGTGAAGGCCATCTCGGCGCACGCCGCCAGCTCCTGGTGCAGACCCAGGAACGAGGCGCCCTCGGTCGCGAAGGGGCCCACGCCGGCGCCGCCCATGCCGCCCTGGCGGAACAGCCCGCGCACGCCGGCCGCCGAGACCGCGCTCGCGTCGGCGCAGTGCTCGTAGTCAGAGTAATCGCCGTAGTTCTGCCGCTCGCCTGCCTCGGTGATACCCGCGCCGTAGAGCGGGACCAGGTAACGCTCGGGCCCGGCGCACTCGGTCGGCTCGAGGAAGCTGTCGCCGAGCATGTCGCTGTGGAAGTACGAAGTGGCGAAGTCGCGCATGGCGCGCGTCAGGCGCACGAACATCTCGTCGACGCGCTCGTCGCCGCTCTGCTCCTGCCAGCGCAGCAGCACGTCGACGGCCAGCTCGCTCATCCACATGGAGCACCACGGATCGGTGGGGCCGGCGTCGGCCTGCTGCTCGCCCGAGTGCACGAAGCAGTTCTGCGGCGGGAACTGCACCTGGATCCCGGGGTTGATGAGCGCGAGCGTCCCGGCGTCGCCGGTCAGGTGCCGGTAGGACGTGTCGAGCATGGCCTGGAAGCGCGTCAGGTACTTGGTGTCGCCGGTCAGGCGGCTGCCATAGTAGAGGCCTTCCATGCTGGTGCCGAGCAGGCGCTCGGTCCACAGCTTGTCCGGGCCGCGCGTGTGGCCGTCGGCGTAGGGCCCGACGAACAGGATGTCGTCGTGCCACAGATCCGCGATCGCCTTGCCGGCGCGCAGGGCTTCCTCGTCGCCGGTGAGCGCGTAGTACGCGTAGAGGCCGCGCAGGTGCGAGTACTTCTCGTCGCGCGAGGGCTTGCCCAGGAAGAAGCCGTCGGCGTCGATCTGGCTGGCGTAGTACGAGCACGCGCGCATGCCCTCGCGCAGGAACTCCACATCGCTGGTCACCGAGTAGGCGATGAGCCAGGTCGAGCAGCGATCGTAGAGCCAGCCCTCGTAGTTGGTGATCGGATCCAGGATCGAGTCCGCGGCCGGGTTGATCGCGTAGGGCTCGTCGTACATGGCAGAGCGGCTGAAGTCGCGCACTGCCTTGGGCAGGAACGCGAGGCCCGCCATGCTGGCGTCGCCTTCCACCTTGGACAGCGGCACCAGGTGGCCGAGCACGCGCGTCTGCGCGAGGTAGCCGTCGGGGTAGGTCGCGAGCACGTGCGGCTCACGGCCGACGTAGAGCGTGCGCGTCTCGGTGGAGCTCTCGACCAGCGTGGCCGCGCCGCCGACGCTCTCGATCGAGCGCACCGCGGTGCGCACCGTGGCCGGCGAAGGCGTGCTCACCGCGGCGTCACCGAAGGTGGCGAAGGTGTCGCCGCCCGCGGCGCCGCCCGTCCACGTGACGTCGATGTCGAGGGTGTCGCCGGTCATGACCGACGCGGGCAGCTGGATCTGCACGGCCTTCACGCCGGTGCGCGCGCCGTTGGCGTCGTGCTCGCCGAGGATCTCGCGCACCTGCGCGCCCTCGACCACGTCGCCGCCGGCGACCGCGATGCGCAGCTTCGCGGCGTCCGTGACGACCACGCCGGCCGGAAGCGGGAGACCGAACGAGAGCGTGGCCGCGCCGGGCGTCATGCGGGTGAGCCGCACGATCACGTGCGCGCTCCACTCGCCCGGATCGGGCGGAGGCGTGGGGTTCGGCCCGGGGCCGTCGTCGTCGTCCCCGCCATCGTCATCGCCGCCGTCGTCGTCGCTATTGCCCCCGGCCGCGCCTGCGCCGATGATGCTGCCGGTGCAGCCGGCGCTGACGCAGGCGACTGCCAGCAACAGCGAGACGAGGTAGTGAGTGAACGAGGGCGCGACAGCGGTTCTGGAGAGGGTCGAGTGCTTGTTCATCGGCCCATACGATAACATCGGTGCACAAACTAATTAACGCCGAAGTCGACGGTGGGCTCGCTTACTTGCACTGCAAACCTTACCGATATATGCCGAGGAGAACGACATGTCGCAGATCACATTCAAGGGCAACCCCGTCAGCACCGTCGGTTCGCTGCCTGCCGTCGGAAGCACGGCGCCCGACTTCAAGCTCACCAAGCAGACGCTGGCCGACGTCTCGCTCGCCGACTTCGCGGGCAAGAAGAAGATCCTGAACATCGTGCCGAGCCTCGACACCGGTGTGTGCGCCGCGTCGGCGCGCGCCTTCGACAAGGCAGCGAGCGATCTCGGTGACACCGTGGTGATCACGGTCAGCCGCGACCTGCCGTTCGCGCAGAAACGCTTCTGCACCGCCGAGGGCATCGAGCGCGTCGTGACCCTGTCCGAGGTGCGCAACCGCAACTTCGGCGACCAGTACGGCGTGACCATGGTCGACGGCCCGCTCGCCGGTCTGCTCTCGCGCGCGGTCGTCGTCCTCGACGAGACCAACAAGGTCGTCTACGTGCAGCAGGTGCCCGAGATCGCGCAGGAGCCCGACTACGCGGCGGCGCTCGCGGCCGCGAAGAACGCGAAGATCGAGAGCGCATAGGAGGCTGAGCGGCGGCGCGAGCGGCCCACGCGCACGCCGACGCGCACGCCTACACTCACGCCCGCGCCCGCACGTACGTCCACACCCGCACGCGCGCCTACACCCGCACGCGCTCCGGCGCTCACGGTGCCGCGGCGCAGATGCGCAGCCCCAGGCTCGCGGAGCGATACGACGGGGGCACGAGCTCGCGGCCCGCGGCCTGGCTGGAGAGCGCATCGCTCTCGAAGCCGCCGCCCTTGGCGACGATCGTGGCGCCGGCGGCGGTCATCTCGCGGACGTTGCCGGTCATGTCCTCGACGCCGAAGGGGCTCACACCGAGCAGGTGCGTGCCGACCTCGGCCAGGCCGAGCAGCGCGGTCGGCGTCTCGCGGCTCGCGATGTTCGCGTCCGCGGCGTTCAGCACGTCGCCGACCGGGAACGGCCGGCCGTCGGCGCCGCGCGCGGCGCGCTCCCATTCGGCCTCGGTGCACAGGCGCGCGCCCCGCACGCGCCCCGACGCGGACAGCCAGCGCGCGTACGCCAGCGCGTCCTCGGCGGTGATGCCCGACACCGGGGCGCGCCACC
>JBKJOI010000691.1:0-6261 GCA_046595695.1 Haliangiales bacterium
CGGCGGCTACGGCTACTCGAGCGAGTACCTGCCCGAGGCCTGGCTGCGCGACCAGAAGCTCAACACCATCCACGAGGGCACCACCGGCATCCAGGCGATGGATCTCCTGGGCCGGCGCGCCGTGGCCCGCGGCGGCGAGCCGCTGCGCGCGCTCGCCACGGCGGTGGCCGAGACCGCCGCGCGCGCGCGTGCCGCCGAGGTCGACGCCGGGTGGATCGGCGAGATCGAGCGCGGCGTCCGGGTGATCCTCGAGCTGACCGCGGCGCTCGGGCTCTACGGCGCGAGCGGCGACGCCGATCGCATGCTGCGCCACGCGTCGGACTACCTCGAGCTGTTCTCGACCGTGGTGGTGGCCTGGCAGTGGCTCGAGATGGCGGCCGCCGCCCGCGAGGCGCTCGCGCGCGACCCGGGCACGCGGACCGGCTTCTACCGCGCCAAGCTCGCCGCCGCGCAGTACTTCATCCGCACCGAGCTGCCGCGCATCGATCACCTCGCCCAGCTCTGCTCGAGCGGCGAGGACTCGTACGCCACGCTCGATCCCGCCTGGCTGTAGCCGTCCGCGGCCGCTCAACCCCTGCGCGGCAGCGTCACACCTGTGCGCCCTTGCCACATGCTTCCGATGGGCGTTTCTACAGTGCTTTCCACCTGTTTCGCATCCATGGCGCCGCTATGGCTGCATATTTCCACGACTGCCACGGGGCGTCGGCCAGGTTCGCGCGCGCGGGCATTCGCCGTGCATGGAACCCGGGCAGACCGAGGACCAGGCCAACTCCCTGGAGGCGGATTCGTGGAACCGAAGCGTGAGCAGCAGCACAATTCCTCGCTGGTGACGATGGGCGTCAAGGGACTCGACGCGATCCTGTGCGGTGGCTTGCCGCGCAACCGGCTCTACCTCATCCAGGGCGATCCAGGCGTGGGCAAGACGACCCTGGCGCTGCAGTTCCTGCTCGAGGGCGCGCGCCTCGGCGAGGCGTGCCTGTACGTGACACTCTCGGAGAGCCGCGAGGAGCTCGCCGCGGTGGCGCACTCGCACGGCTGGTCGCTCGATGCGATCTCGGTCTACGAGATGTCGGCCGGTGAATCCCTGGGTAACTGGGACGAGGACGAGAACACCCTCTACGTGCCGGCCGAGATCGAGCTGGGCGAACGGATGCAGGCGCTGCTGGCCGAGGTGGACCGGGTCAAGCCCAAGCGCGTCGTGCTCGACTCCTGCTCCGAGCTGCGCCTGCTCGCACAGAGCCCGCTGCGTTTTCGCCGCCAGCTCCTCGCGCTCAAGGCCGACCTGGTCCAGCGCTCCTGCACCATCTTGCTGCTCGAGAACCCGACCTCGGTCGGCGGTGATCCGCTGCTGCAGAGCCTGGTGCACGGGGTCGTGTCCATGGAGCAGCTCTCACCCATCTACGGGGCCGAGCGCCGCCGGATGCGCGTCGTCAAGATGCGCGAGGTCAAGTTCAGGGGTGGCTACCACGATCTCACCATCGAGCGCGACGGTGTGGTCGTGTTCCCACGGCTGGTCGCCGCGGAGCACCACCAGGAGTTCACGCGCGAGCAGGTCTCGAGCGGCGTGGCCGAGATCGACGCGCTGCTCTGCGGCGGCATGGATCGCGGCACCAGCACGCTGCTCATGGGCCCGGCGGGATCGGGAAAGTCGGCGCTGTCGACGCAGTACGCGATCGCCGCGGCCGAGCGCGGCGAGCACGTCGTCTTCTATACCTTCGACGAGGGCATGGGCACGCTGCGCGCGCGCGCCCGGGCGAATGGCATGAACCTGAGCCCGCACATCGAGAGCGGGCTCATCTCGGTGCGACAGATCGATCCCGCGGAGATGTCACCAGGTGAGTTCATCCAGACGGTGCGCGATGCGGTCGAGCTCGCGAGCGCACGCATCGTCATCATCGACAGCCTGAACGGCTACCTGCAGGCGATGCCCGAGGAGCAGTTCCTCACCGCGCAGCTCCACGAGCTGCTCAGCTACCTGCGCCAGCGCGGCGTGCTCACCATCCTGGTGGTCGCGCAGCACGGTTTCCTCGGCAACATGAGCCCCCCCATCGACGTGAGCTACCTGGCCGACACGGTGGTGTTGACCCGCTACTTCGAGTCGCAGGGACGTGTACGCAAGGCCATCTCGGTGGTCAAGCGCCGCGCCGGGCGTCACGAGGATTCGATCCGCGAGTTCAACCTGAGCCCCGCGGGCATCGTGGTCGGCCCGCCGCTGTCGCAGTTCCACGGCATCCTCACCGGCGTGCCCATCTTCGAGGGCAGCGAAGACGCAGGAGTCCTCCTCGAAAGGCCTCGTGGCTGACAGAAAAGCATGCGAGCCCGATGGTGAGTTCCTGGTCGTGGCGCCCACGGGGCGTGATGCCGCGCTGACCTGTCGCCTGCTCCACAAGGCGGGCATCGATTGCCGTCCGGTCCGGACCGTCGACGAGATGTGCCAGCGCGTCGAGCAGAGCGGGGCCGCCGGCCTGCTGATCGCCGAGGAGGTGCTGCTCGCGTCGGCGTTCAACCGCCTGCGCGAGATGCTGCTGCGTCAGGACGCGTGGTCTGACATCCCGATCCTGCTGTTCACCGGCGAGCGCGCCCTGGTCCAGGCGAATGCGCCGTCGACGGCGCAGCTGCTGGCGCCGCTGGGCAATGTGAGCCTGCTCGACCGGCCGCTGCGCCCGATCACCATGTTGAGCGCGGTGCGCGCGGCGCTGCGGGCGCGCAACCGGCAGTACGCCGCCCGCCAGGAGCTCCACGACCAGCAGCGCGCGGTCAAGCAGCGCGACCAGTTCCTCGCCATGCTCGGCCACGAGCTGCGCAACCCGCTCTCGGCGATCGTCATGGCCACCGATCTGATGGAGCAGGAGGGCGCCGACCAGGCGCGCTGCTCGGCGGTGGTGCGCCGGCAGGCCGGCCACCTGACCCGGCTCGTCGACGATCTGCTCGACGTCTCGCGCGTGACCTCGGGCAAGATCGTGCTCCAGCTCGCGCCGGTCGACGTCGTCGAGCTCTTGCAGCGCTGCCTGCTGACTCTCGACGCCACCGTCCAGAAGCAACGCCTGGGCATGAGCTACACGGCCCCGGGTCGGCCGGTCATGGTCAACGCGGATCCGGTGCGGCTCGAGCAGATCCTGGTCAACCTGCTCACCAACGCGACCAAGTACACGCCCATGAACGGGCGTATCGAGGTCTCGATCGGCGTCGACGCGGGCGACGCCGTCATCCAGGTCCAGGACACCGGCGTGGGCATCTCCGCGGAGATGTTGCCGCGCGTCTTCGATCTGTTCCTGCAGGCGGAGGCCACGCTCGACCGCGCCAAGGGCGGCATGGGCATCGGCCTGACGCTGGTGCGCAGCCTGGTCGAGCTGCACGGTGGCAAGGTGGTGGCGCAGAGCCCCGGGCTCGGCAAGGGCAGCACCTTCACGGTGCGCCTGCCCCTGCACGTGCCCGCGCAAGCCGCCGCGCCGGCGGACGACGAGCGCGCCAAGAAGCCAGCCGCGACGCAGGCCTGCGACGTGCTCATCGTCGAGGACAACGCCGACAGCCGCGAGATGCTCACGCAGATCCTGGCGCGTCGTGGGCACCGCGTGCACTCTGCCTGCGACGGCCCGAGCGGCGTCGAGCAGGCGCTCGCGCTCCGGCCGCGCGTGCTGCTGGTCGACATCGGGCTGCCCGGGCTCGACGGCTATGGCGTCGCGCGCAAGGTCAGGCAGGCGCTCGGCGGCGCGGTCTTCCTGTTCGCGCTGACCGGCTACGGCCAGCCCGAGGACCGCCGGCTGGCGCTCGAGGCCGGCTTCGACGTGCACCTGACCAAGCCGGTCGACATGCAGGTCATCAGCAAGCTCTTGAGCCGAGAGGACCTGCACGAGTAGGCTCGCGGGTCCGATGACTCGCTCCTGGCAGACGCTGGCGACGGTGCCCACGGTGGAGGGCGCGCTCGAGCTGCGCCGGCGCACCGGGGTGGCCGGTGAAGACTTCTTGATCGTCGTCGGTGGCCGCGTGCTGATGACCAGCGCGGCGCGGCGCTCCGAGGAGCGGCTCGCGGTGCTCGGCTGTGCCGGCCTGGCCGAGCGGCCGGCGCCGCGCGTGCTGGTCGGCGGGCTGGGCATGGGCTTCACGCTGCGCGCGGCGCTCGACGCCCTCCCGGCGGGTGCGCGCGTGGTCGTGGCGGAGCTCAACCCCGATGTCGTCGCCTGGTGCCGCGGGCCGCTCGCCCTGGTGACGAACGCGGCGATCGGCGACGCGCGCGTGAGCGTGGAGATCGGCGACGTGGGGCGCGTGATCGCCCACGCCGGGCCGCGCTCGTACGACGCCATCCTGCTCGATCTGTACGAGGGGCCGAACGCGGCCACGCAGGGCAAGAACGACCCGTTCTACGGCGCAGCGGCGCTGGCGCGCGCGCGCGCGGCGCTCGCGCCCGGCGGCGTGCTCGCGGTGTGGTCGGAGGATCCCGACGCGGCGTTCGCGAAGCGCTTCGCCGCCGCTGGCTTCGAGGTGGAGACCCACCGCGAGGGCAAGGGCGGACGCACCCACGTGGTCTACGTCGGCAGGCTCGCGGCGGCGGTCGCGGCCGCGGCGCCGCGGCGCCTGGCGGCTGCGCCCGCCGCGCCGCGCAACCGACGCTGACGTGGCATCATCCAACGCCTCATGCCCGACCTGAAGAGCCGAGAGATCCGCCTGGCCTCCCGCCCCCGCGGCTGGCCTACCCCTGAGAACTTCGCCCTCGAGACGGTGCCGGTGCCCCCGCCACAGGACGGCGAGGTGCAGGTAAAGAACCGATTCATGTCGGTCGATCCTTACATGCGCGGCCGCATGAACGACGCGAAGTCGTACGTGCCGCCGTTCCAGCTCGGCCAGCCGCTCGATGGTGGCGCGGTCGGCGTCGTGGTCGAGTCCAAGGCGCCGGGCTTCGCCGCGGGCGACGTGGTGCTTTCGGGGCGTGGCTGGCGCGAGGCGTTCACCGCCCCGGCCAAGGAGCTGCGCGTGGTCAAGGAGCCGATCGCGCCGCTGTCGAGCTACCTGGGCGTGCTGGGCATGACCGGGCAGACCGCGTGGGGCGGGCTCGAGCTGGTCGACGTCAAGGCCGGCGACCGCGTGTTCATCTCGGCGGCCGCGGGCGCGGTCGGCAGCATCGCGGGCCAGCTCGCCAAGCTGCGCGGCTGCTTCGTGGTCGGCAGCGCCGGCTCGGCCGCCAAGGTCAAGTGGCTGACCGAGGAGCTCGGCTTCGACGCCGCGTTCAACTACAAGGACGGCGACGTGACCAAGCAGCTCGCGAAGGCGGCGCCCGAAGGCATCGACGTCTACTTCGACAACGTGGGCGGCGATCACCTCGAAGCCGCGCTGTCCGCCATGCGCCTGAACGGCCGGATCAGCGCGTGCGGCCATATCGCGAGCTATAACGACGAGCATCCGGCGCCCGGCCCGCGCAACCTGATCCTCTTCGTGGGCAAGCGCCTGACCATGAAGGGCTTCATCGTGAGCGACTTCGCCAAGCGAACCGGCGAGTTCCTCGCCGAGGTGGGTGCGCTCGTGAAGGCGGGCAAGCTGAAGTCAAAGGAGACCGTCGTCGAGGGCATCGAGCGGGCGCCGCAGGCGTTCCTCGAGCTGCTGCGCGGGGAGAACACCGGGAAGATGATCGTGAAGCTGGCCGAGGGGTAGGGCGGGGCGCGCCGGCGCTCGCGCGCGCGCGGCCGTGGTGGCGCTACGATCGAATGTCGACGAGCCCGCGCACCACTTCGAGCGCGCGCTCGACGTGCGTGTTGACGCGCAGCTGCGAGTCGAACACGTACCGGACGACGCCCTTGGCGTCGAACACGAAGGTGACGCGGCCGGCGAGCAGGCCGAGCGTCGCCTTCACGCCGAAGGCTGCGCGCGCGTCGCCCTTGCCGTCGCTGAGCAGCTTGAAGGGCAGGCGATGCTTGGCGACGAACTTGTCGTGCGACGCGGGGCCGTCGGCGCTGATGCCGACCACGTCCGCGCCCGCGGCGACGAAGTCCTCGTACTGATCGCGGAAGCTGCACGACTGGATCGTGCAACCCGGCGAGTCGTCGCGCGGGTAGAAGTAGACGACGAGGCCGCGCGCCTTGACGAGCTCGCGCAGGCGCACCGGCGCGCCGCCGTCGCCCTGCAGCGTCACATCTGGCATTTGGTCGCCGACGGCGAGCAGCTTGTTGCCCATGTCAGACCACCGTGAGGACGACGTCGATGTTGCCGCGCGTCGCGTTCGAGTAGGGGCAGACCTGGTGGGCGGCCTGGACCAGCGCCTCGGCCTGCTCG
>JBKJOI010000760.1:0-2652 GCA_046595695.1 Haliangiales bacterium
CTCGAGCTGGCCGGCGCCACCGCCGAGGCCGCGCAGCTGCTCGTGCCGCTGGGCGCCGATCCGGTCGGCTCGTGGGGCCAGCGCCTGGCGCTCGCGGTGAGGCGTCGCCTCGCGATCGCGCGCGCGGCCTGGCCGGAGGCCGCGCAGTGCTACCGCGATCTCGCGCTCGGTGCGGGTCACGCGACCCTGGGCCGCGCGTACCTGCGCCGCGCCGCCGAGCTGCACGATGCGCGCGGCCCAGGGTCGCGTGACCCGTGCCGAGCGCGAGATCGCGATAGCACTGCGCGGCCTCCGGCCAGGCCGAGCGCGCGATCGCGAGGCGGCGTCTGACCGCGAGCGCCAGACGCTGGCCCCACGAGCCGACCGGATCGGCGCCGAGCGGCACGAGCAGCTGCGCGGCCTCGGCGGTGGCGCCGGCCAGCTCGAGCTGCTCGGCGAGCAGGAACGTGGTCGCAGCGCGCTCGGCGCGCGCCTGTGCGTCGGTGCCGACGAGCTCGACCTTCTTGCGCAGGAGGCCGACCACGTCGAGGCCCTCGGGCCCGCCGGGCGTGACCGCGAGCTCGATGAGGTGCTCGAGCGAGTACGGGTTCTGCTCGCCGCCCTTGGCCTTGTCGATCACCTGGCCCAGGATCGAGCCGGCCGCGCCCGCGTCGCCCAGCCGATCCGCCAGGATGTGCGCGCCCTCGAGCTGACCGCCCGGCTCCTTGCCGAGGATGAGCGCCAAATCGCCCCACTCACCGGCCAGCCCGAGCGCGACCGCGAGCAGCTCGCGCGCGTCCTTGTCAGCGGGCCCGATCTCCTTGAGCAGCACCGAGGCGCGCCCGGCGTCGCCGAGGCGGTACAGCCAGGCCTCGGCGAGCTCGCGCAGCGCGCCGTGGCGCATCGGCGCCGCCAGCTTGGCCGCACGCACCGCGGCCTCCGCGGCGTCGAGCGCGCCGGCCTCGGGCTCCGAGGCCGCCTGCGCGACCATGAGGCGCGCCGCGAGCGGCAGCCGCTGCGCCGCTAGGCCCGCGTAGCGACGCGAGGCATCGACGTCGTCGAGCAGGTCCCAGAACAGGAGCGCGAGGCGCGCCTGCAGATCCGCCTTGCGATCGCCATCGCCGACCGCGTCGGCCTCGCGGCCGATCAGCGCGGCCAGCTCCTCGATCGGCGAGACGTCACCGGGTCGATGCTCGCCGGTCAGGGTGTTGGTCATGGGGTTGGTGCCCGACGCCATGCCGCCACCGTCGGCGGCGCCGTCAGCGGACCGGTCGCCCCCCAGCACGGGAGGCGGACCGCGTCGTCCTTCGGTACTAGGCGTCTCTGCCATGGGTCGAGACTCACATGTGCGGACTCGCACAGCCGTGAGGTGGCAAGATGTTACCAGCACAAGCACGGTGATCTCAAGGAAGCCACGGCATCGTGTGGATGGCCGGCCATGCCAGACCAGGAAAGACCCAAGGCAGGCCATTGGCCGGCAGCGCGGGTGGTCGCATTCGTGGAATCGAAACCTGGGTGCGGCCAACCTGGGGCTTCGCGCCAAGACGAGGATCACCCCATGAGTAGGCGATTGCCCACCTGGTCTCCGTCGGAGACATTGGTCTGCGAACGCTCATGAAGTTTGACCAGCGCTAAACGAGGACTGTAAAATATTGATGAGGACAACATTTGGCGACGACCACACACCGTGCTCTCTGCGTGACTGGTGATCCACATCGGCGCCGCTCGCTCCGGCGAACGTTGCAAGCCGTCGGATCCGCCGTCGACTTCACCGACGCCCTGACGGTGAGCGCGTGGACCGGCCCCAAACCCGATCTGGTCGTGCTGGATCGCGCTGCGCATCGCGACCTCGACCTGGTACGACTCGGCGAGCAGTTCGGCTCTGGCACCAAGATCGTGGTGCTCGGCGAATCGCTCGACGAGGCGGGCACGGTCTCGCTGCTGCGCCAGAGCTCGCTCGATCATGTGATCGCCGACAGCGACGATCCCGATGACGCAGAGCTCGTCATCACGACCGTCAAGATCGTCCGCAACGACATCTTCGGTCTCGAGAAGTACCTGGCGTGGGGCGTGCTCGTGCACGAGAAGGACATCGTCGGCTACGATGACAAGCGCGCCTCGTTGCTCGAGGTCGCCGAGTACGCAAAGGAAGCCGGCGCGCGCCGGCAGGCGGTCGCACGCATCGAGTCGGTGGCCGACGAGCTGCTCATGAACGCGCTCTACGATGCACCCGCGGTGCGCTACGGCGTGCGCGCGCGCATCGGCGAGCGCGCACGCGCCGGCCTCGGCCCGCTCGGCTCGGAGACCGCGCGGCTCCGCTACGCGTGCGACGGCCGCTACTTCGCGCTGTCGGTGCGTGACAACTACGGCGAGCTCACCAAGGAAGCCATCCTCGACAACCTCGCGCGCGCCCGCGCCGAGCGCGGCAGCCCGCGGCTCGCATCGGGCGACGGTGAGGGCGCCGGGCTCGGCCTCTACTTCATCCTGTCCGCGGTGACGCGCTTCATCGCCAACATCCAGCCCGGTCGCACGACCGAGGTGGTGTGCCTCTTCGATCTGAAGGCCACCGGGCGCGACTCCGAAGCGTGCGCTCGCTCGCTGCACATCTTCACCACCGCGGGCGACCCGGCGACGGCGCGCTCGCCCGGCGCCGCGCCGACGCCGACGCCGACG
>JBKJOI010000903.1:0-17577 GCA_046595695.1 Haliangiales bacterium
CGCGTCCGGCGCCGCGCGCCGAGACGCCGGCTTCCCGTGCCGAGGCGCCGGCTACCAGCGCGGCCGAGCGCCAGCGCGCGGCGGCCGCCGAGAAGGCCCGCCTCCAGGAGCTCGAGCGCGAGGCGCGCGAGCGGCAGGCCGAGGCGCGCGAGGCCCGGCGCGCGGCCGAGCGAGCGAACGCGCTGGCCGATCGTGCGCAGGTCGCCGCCTCGGCGGGCGATCGGTTGCTCGCGGCCGCGCAGGCCGCGGTGGAGCGGGCGCAGCTCGAGCTCGACGCCGCGATCGCTCGCGCCACCCAGGTCGAGCAGGAGCAGCTCGAGCTCGACGCCGCGTCAGTCGAGGCTCGCCGTGCCGCCGCGGCGGCCGAGGCCGAGGCCAAACGGGCCAGCGACGCCGCGACGCGGGCAGCCACGCGCGCGGCGCATCCGTGAGTCTGCCGCCGCCGCCCGCCGGTCAGACCGTCGAGCTCAGGACCTGCCTGGTAGAGAAGGCCTGATCGCCGCGCGCTCGCTGCCCGGCTGCTTGCGCCACAGGCGCAGCACGTTCGGCAGCTCGAGGTCGACGCGGACCTCGCCGTAGGGCCGGGGCATGTTGCCGCCGAAGCCGTTGTACGTCAGCACGTAGGTGCCGGCGGGCGCGTTCTCGAGCAGGCGCTCGACGGTCGCGACGTCGCGATCGAAGCGCTGCTCGCTCAGCTCGACGTCCGGAGCGAGGTGAGCCTGCGGCCGGAACAGGTTCTCGCCGAACGGGTTGTACAGGTAGTAGACGTCAGCGACCGGGACCTCCACGTCATCCAGCGTGCCCGCGAGGAAGCTGACGCGGTCGTCGACCTCGAAGGAGCGCGCGAGCGCGCGCGCCGCGGTCACGAACCGCTCGCGCTGCTCGATGCCGGTGAAGTGGCAGGTGCAGCGGCGCGCCGCGGCCACGCAGAACTTGCCCACGCCCGAGCCGATGTCTACGACAGTGCGGACCTCGAGCTCGGCGAGCCAGTCCGCCACGCGCGCGGCCACCGCGAGCGAGGTCCAGTACTGCCCGGAGATGCTGCGTAGCTCCTCGGGCAGGTAGCGGTCGAAGGCCTCGTCGTCGAGCTCGAGCGGGTCCGGCCGCAGCGTGCTCGTCGTCGCCCTGGTCATCGCTTGACCCAGACTTCCAGGCAGTCGTTGCCGACCGGCTCCTCGCCGATCCGGATCGTCGATAGCGACTTGGCCCGAGGCGGGTAGAGGCGATCGAACTCCGCGTCGTGCCGCGGGTGACGGTCCAGCGGCCTGGCGATGATCTCCTCGGGCACGGTCGATCATCTTAGTGCATCGCGCACGCTGCGCGCGACGGTGCCCTCACCACGCGGCGCCGGTGCAAGTAGACATGTGTTCACCGTCCCGTATGCTGCCGCTGCCATGGACTCGATGCACATCTTTCAGGTCGTGACCGGGCTAGCCTTGGTGCTCGGGCTGGCGGTCGTGCTCGCGCATCCACGCGTCAAGGCGATCGAGGACCGGCTGGGCGTCACGGTGCTGCTGTCGTCCGGGCTGCCCTTTCTGCTCATCGGCAGCCTGTTCGCGTTGCCGTCGGTGGGCGTGCTGACCGCGGACGTGCTCGCCGATCTCGCGCCCGCCTTCGAGTTCGGGCTCGGCTGGATCGGCTTCGTGATCGGCATCCAGATGGACGTGCGGCGGCTCGATCGGCTGCCGCGCGCGCTGGGCACCGTGATCGTCACCGAGTCGGTCGTGCCCATGGCCGTGACCATCCTGTTCTGCACGGTGGCCTTCGCCGGCCTCACCGAGCTGCTGGTCCTGGATCTCGGCATCGTGCGCGACGCGCTCATCCTGGGCGCGTGCGCGGCGCCGACCGCGGCCATCAGCCTGCCGTTCCTGTCGGCGCGGGTCGGCGAGCGCGCCGCGAACATGCTCTACGAGGTCACGCTCATCGACGAGGTCGCGGGGCTGACCCTGCTCGGCGTGTGCGCGGTGGTTTTTCGCCCGGCGACGGCGATCGACGCCACCTGGGCGCTGCCGCCCAGCGCCTGGCTGCTGGTCTCGTCCGGCTTGGGCGTCGTGCTGGGCGCGGTGACCTACCTGCTCATCCGCGGCGCCACCAGCCGCAACGAGGAGATCGCGCTCCTGCTCGGCGCGGTGGCGCTGTCGGCGGGCGTGTCGCGCCAGCTCGGCCTGTCGGTGCCGGTGATCTGCGCGCTCGCCGGCGCGCTGCTGGCCAACATGCCGCTGCGCGATCCCGAGGGTCTGCGCCGGACCCTGGAGGAGGTCGAGCGCCCGCTCTACCTGGTATTCTTGCTGGTCGTCGGCGCGTACTGGCGCCCCAGCGAGTGGCAGGGCTGGGCGCTCGCGCCGGTGTTCGTGCTCGCGCGCACGATGGGCAAGTACCTGGGCGCCATGCTGTCCTTGCGGCTCGGGCCCAAGGGTTTGCCCTCGCCGCGCGAGATGACGCTCGCGCTCATGCCGCAGAGCCCGGCGGCGGTCGTGCTGATCGTCGCCGCGGCGACCCTGTACGGGCCGGCCGAGGAGCGCATCCGCTGGGCAACCACCGCCGTGATCGTGGGCGGGGTGCTGACCGAGATCGTGATCCGCGCGCTGCAGCGGGGCGGCAGCGCGCCGCCCACCGACCTCCACGGCCAGCCCGCGCCGCCAGCCCCGGGCGTGCCGTCGTGATCCGCGCCGCGATCCTCCTGGCGCTGGTGGCGGCGCTCACCGTGTCCGCGCGCTCCTTCCTGCCCGAGGGCATGGAGGGCGGCGGCGGCGCGATCCTGGCCTTCGGCTTCGTGCTGCTCGCCGCCATCCAGAGCGGCCACATCTTCAATGCGCTGCGCCTGCCGCACCTGACCGGCTTCCTGCTCTGCGGCGTCATCTTCGGCCCCGAGGTGCTCGGGCTCTTGACGCCGGCGATGGTCAAGGACCTGTCGGTCATCAAGCATGTGGCGGTCGGGCTCATCGCGCTGTCGGCGGGCTGCGAGCTCAACCTGCGTGCGCTCAAGCCCCGGCTCGCGGTCGTGGGCTCGATCTCGGTGCTCGGCGCGCTGGTCGCCGGGGCCATGATCTGGACCTTCCTGTACTTCCTCTTGCCCGAGATGGGCCTCACCGCCGGCATGAGCAGCGGCGAGCGCGCGATCGTGGCCCTGGTGGGCGCCAACGTGCTGGTCGCGCTGTCCCCGGCGGTGGTGATCGGTATCGTGTCGGAGACCCGTGCGGCCGGGCCGGTCACCGAGATGGCGCTGTCGCTGGTGGTGGTCGCCGATCTGCTGGTCGTGCTGTCCTTCTCGGTCACCGAGTCGATCGCGGGCCTGGTGCTGCCGATCAGCTCGAGCGGCAGCGCGGTGTCGCTCGCCAGTCACATCGTGGGCTCGCTGGCCGTCGGGGCGCTGCTCGGCGTCGTCATGGCCGTGTTCATCAATCGCGTGGGCCGCAAGGTCGGGCTGTTCGTGTTCGGGACGCTGTTCGTGGTCGCCGAGGCGGGCGGCGTGTTTCACCTGGATCCGCTGCTGGTCGGGCTGGCCGCGGGCCTGTTCCTGGAGAACGTCAGCAGCGTGAGCGGGCACCTGGTCGTCCGCGAGACCGAGGCGGCGTCGCTGCCCACGCTCGCGGTGTTCTTCGCCACCATCGGCGCCGAGATCCACCTGCACGCGTTCCTCGCGGTGGTCGGCTGGGCGGTGCTGGCCGCGCTCGTGCGCGCGCTCGGCCTGCTCATCGGTTTGGGCATCACGGTGAAGCGCCACCGCCTGGAGCCCGGCCTGTGGAAGCCGCTCTACCTGGGTATGCTGCCGCAGGCCGGGGTGGCGATCGCGCTCGCGCTGCTCGTGGCGACGCGCTTCGGCGCGTGGGGCCAGGAGCTCTCGGTGCTGCTGCTCGGGACGATCGTGGTGAACGAGCTCATCGGGCCGGTGCTGTGGCGGAGAGCGCTCATAGGAGCAGGCGAGGTCGGGCGGCGCGCGCTGCCGACCGGCGCGGCCCGGCGCGCGAGCACGGCGATCCCGAGCGAGCCGATGCCGGAGGACGTCGCGGCGGGCGCGGGTGCGGCAGGGGCGGGGCTCGCGCCGAGCGAGACCGTGGCGGGCGCACCCGCGCGCACGAACGATCTCTCGTAGCTGGGCCTCCGCTGCGGCGTCGATGAGACCGGTGATAAGCTGACCGCCCGGCCGTCCATGTTCCATCACGAGGGTGAGCACCGCACCGAGCACCACAACCAGCTGCTGGCCGGCTACCTCGCGTTCATTGCGGGATGTGTGAACTCGGCGGGGTTCATCATGATCGGCTCGTTCACGTCGCATGTGACCGGCAACGTCGGAAGGCTTGCGGACGACGTCGCGCTCGGTAACTCGTCGGCGGCCGTGCTGGCCGCCACGATGGTCACGTCCTTC
Organism: Haliangiales bacterium; assembly: GCA_046595695.1. GTDB lineage: Bacteria > Myxococcota_A > Polyangia > Haliangiales > SHYZ01 > JBKJOI01. Next base: position 4,367 of record JBKJOI010000903.1, read on the forward strand.
TTCGCGGGCGCGTTCGTGGCCAGCATGGCCATCGAGAGCAACGTGGTGCGTCGCAAGCCGCACGTCTACGGGGCGCTGCTGCTGGGCGAGGCCGCCCTGCTGGCGAGCTTCTACGGCCTGTCGTACGTCATGAACACGGCGAACCCGAGGTTCCAGGACACCCTCGCGCTGCTGCTGTGCACGGCGATGGGCATGCAGAACAGCCTGGTCACGCGCATGTCGGGGGCCGTCACGCGGACGACCCACCTGACCGGTGTGGTGACCGATCTCGGCATCGAGGGGGCGCGCTGGTTCCGCTACTGGCGCGCGCGCGTCGGCGAGCGCACGCAGCTCCGGCTCACGTTCGGCAGCACGCCACCGGCGCGTCCGCACGCGCCCAAGTCGATGCAGCTCCTGGCCATCCTGATCTCGTTCATGGTCGGCAGCGCGATCGGAGCGCTGCTGGCCGTCTCGCTCGGCAACCGCTCTTTGCTGTTGCCCCTCGTGCTGCTGACGGGCGGCGGGCTCTTCGCGCTGCTCGGCCGGCAAGAGCTACCCGTGGTGCAGGAAGCCCGCAAGTAGCCTTCCGGAGCGCGCCGTGCGTAGATTGACCGTCATGGCCGAACCCTCGCGCACGTCGCTCGACCACGAGTCCTACGTCAACCTCGAGACCTTCCGCAAGGACGGCAGCGGCGTGAAGACGCCGGTCTGGGTCGCGCCGCTCGACGGCCGCCTCGTCATCGTCACCGACGGTACCTCACACAAGGTGAAGCGCCTGCTCGAGAACCCCAGGTGCAAGGTCGCCGCGAGTGACGCGCGCGGCAACGTCAAGGGGCCCTGGTACGACGCTCAGGCCGTCGTGATCGCGGACCCGGCGCGCAAGGCGCGCGCGATCGCCGCGCTGCGCAAGAAGTACGGCTGGCAGATTCGCATGCTCGACCTGGCCTCGTGGCTGTCGCGCCGGATCGGGCGGCGCGCGATCCTCGAGGTCGAGATCTCGGGGTAGGGCGCCCGCGCCGAAAAGCGCCGCGGATTCGAGCGGCAGTCGATCACGCGGACGAGGCGCGCCGGGGTAGAGTCGCGCGATGCTCGGTTCGATTGGCTTCGTGGGGGTCTTCGCGCTGGTCGCCTTAGCCTGCAGCCCCGGCAGCGCGGGTCCCGATGGCGCGCCCGGTGGCGACGGTGGCGGCGGCGCCGACGCTGGATCGGGCGACGACGGCGGCGGCGATCCGGATGCCACCGCGCCGCTCGGCAAGCCGATGGTGTACGTGGGCAGCGGCGGCAACTCGATCCGCGTCTACGAGATCGATCCCGCCACGCTGGCGCTGACCTCGAAGGGCTCGACGACGACCGGGGCCGCGCCCAGCTTCCTGGCCTTCGATGCGCAGGCGCGCTGGCTGGTCGCGGTCAACGAGGGCGCCGACGCGGTCGAGAGCTTCACCATTGCCCCGACGACCGGCGCGCTGACGCGGAAGGATGGCGCGAGCGCCGAGGGCGAGGGCCCCGCGCACATCGCGCTCGACCGCAGCGGTGCGTTCGTGCTGGTCGCCAACTACAACGACGGCAGCGCCGCCGTGCTGCCGATCAGCGCCGTGGGCGACTTCGGCGCGCCCACTGCGACGGTCGCACCAGGCGCCAACGCGCACCAGATCTTCACCGACGCCGCCAACGCGCGCGTCTACGTGCCGTGCCTGGGCAGCGACCACGTGGCGATCTACGACTTCGCCGCCGGTGCGCTCGCCGCGCGTCCGCCCGTGGGCGTGGCCGCCGGCGCCGGGCCGCGGCACATGGCGCTGCACCCGAACGGGTCGTTCGCGTACTTGTTGAACGAGCTCGATTCCACGGTGACCACGTTCGCTGTCGGCGTCGGCGGTGGGCTCACGGCGGCGGGCACGGTCTCGACGCTGCCCGGCAACTTCGGAGGCGGCAACTCGGGTGCCGAGATCGAGGTCCACCCGTCGGGCAAGTTCGTCTACGCGTCGAACCGTGGGCACGACTCGATCGCCGTGTTCACCGTGGGCCCGGACGGCGCGCTCACCCCCGCCGGTCACACGGTGACGGGCGGGACGACCCCGCGCCACTTCTCGCTGGTGCTCGAGGGCACCGCGCTCTTGGTCGCGAACCAGGGCACCGGGACGATCACCGGGTTCCGCGTGAACGCGATCACGGGGCAGCTCACCCGCGTGGGGAACGTGCTCGCGGAGGCGTCGAACGCGCAGTTCGTCGGGTCGCTGCGGCTGCCGGCGCCGTAGCGAGCCGGGCGCTAGATCGGCGGCAGCGCTCCGCTCAGCATGGCGCGCGCCCGCACGAGCGCGAAGCCGAGCAGGTTCTGGCCGCGCCACGCGTCGGGATCGCGCGCGTCCTCGTTGTCACGGGCGAGCCCGATGCCCCAGATCGTGTCGAGCGGGCTGGCCTCGACGAGTACGTCGTCGCCGGTGCCGAGCAGGTATTTCAGGTACGCCGCGTTCTGGCCGAACTTGGCCACGTTGCCGCGCGTGACCAGGTCGAAGCGCGCTGCCGCCCAGGTAGGCTCGTCGAAATCGCGCACCTTGCGCGCCAGCGCCTTGCACGCGCCCGGGTCGGCGGTCGCGAGCACGGCCGCCAGGATCTCCGCGTCGCCGAACAGGCGTGCCTTGCCGGCCATCATGAGCTGCTCGGCGCTCGCGTAGCGCTGGCCGTCGACCTCGATGCGGCACGGCCACCACTGGCTGAAGATGCTGTCCGAGAGCTGGCCGTCCGTGCGGGGCTTGTGGCCCCAGAAGTAGCGGTAGCGGAACGCCGCGCCGTCCGCGATCGCGCGACGGAGGGCTTCGACATCGAGGGGCAGGTGCATCTTTCCACAGTACTCCTGACCCCGGGTGTGGCGCCCATGGGGGCGTCAGCAGGACAACAGCCCGTGTGTCAGATGACCGGACAGTGCGCCCGTGACGGTACGCGAAGCTCGCGTAAACATTGGTTAGCTACATTGGCACCAGCATTGCTACATCCAGCGGCGTGTCTGCAGATCTCCTGTCGCTCGTGTACCAGTACCGCGACCTCCTCGGACGTCGCGATGTGCTCCACCAGCCCCTCGACCCCGAGCGTGAGGCCAAGCTGGACGCCCTCGAGGCGCTGTTCTGGCAGCGGCCCGCGCCGCCCAGCGACGCGATCGGTCGCGAGCGTCGCCGCATGGCGCGCTGCACCGTGACGATCGAGGCGATCGTCGAGCTCCATGGCCGCAGCGCCCGCGGCACCATCGTCGATCTCGGCGGTGAGGGCCTGGCGCTCGAGTCTTCGGTCCCGGTGGTGCCCGGCGATCAGCTGACCGTGAAGGTGCAGGATTCGCGCAGCGGGCGCGAGTACCGCTTCCCCGCCGAGGTGTGCTGGCGAAGGGCCAGCGAGCGGCCCGCGCTCGGCGTGCGCTTCGAGGGCATGCCGGTCGAGCTGCGTCACCGCCACTGGCCCGCGGCCGAAGCAGACGGCCAAGCGGCCCAGGACGGGCACCGGTAGGTGTGAAGGTCGTGCTCAGCGGAGCTCGAGCACGGCCGGCGAGCGCGAGGCGTTCTCCGGCTGGCTGCCGAAGATCTCCACGAACTCGAGATCCGCGGCCATCTTGACCAGCGACTACGCCGCGCTCTGCTGCTGAGCGCGCCGACGAGACCGGCGAGACCGGCGACGAGGAGATTCAGCGCGGCAGGTAGATGCGGAACTCGGTGCCCACGCCGACCTGGCTGTGCACCTGCACGCGGCCGTGGTGGTCGGCGACGATGCGCTGGACGATGGCCAGGCCCAGCCCGAAGCCGCCGCGACCGCGCGCGGTCGGCGTCTGCCGGTACGGATCGAAGACGTAGGGCAGATCGGCCGCCGCGATGCCCGGGCCGGTATCGACGACGCTCACGGTCGCGAAGCGCAGGCCGCTCTCGACGCCGACGCCGAGCTCCGCGCCCATGACGATGCGCACCACGCCGCCCGCCGGCGTGAACTTGAGCGCGTTGTCGACCAGGTTGGAGAACACCCGGTCCAGGCGGCTGGTGTCGCCGAGCACCGGCATCGGCTCGGCCGTCGGCGTGAAGGTGAGGTCCGCGTGACAGTCGGCGGCCAGGTGGCGCGCGCCCGCGACCACCTTGGTCAGCAAGGCGCCCAGCTCGACCGGCTCGTACGCCGGTGCGGCCGGGGGTTGCTGCTCGCTGCGGTACAGCTCGAGCATGTCGGAGAGCAGCCCGTTGATCTTGCGGTACGACTCGCGCGCGTCCTGCAGCGCCTCGTCGTCGATGGTGCCGTTCAGGATGCTGCCGATGACCGAGAGCGGCGAGCGCACGTCGTGCACGAGCATCGCGGTGACCCGGCCCTTGAGGTCGTTGACCTCGAGGAGCTTGGCGTTCACGGTCATCAGGTTCGCGTTGTGCGCCTTGAGCTCGCGATCCAGGCGGGCCATGCGCATCTGGCTGTTCACGCGCGCCAGCACCTCGTCGGCCTGGAACGGCTTGGTCACGTAGTCGCGTCCGCCGGTGCGGAACGCGCGCACCTTGTGCGCGGCGTCGTCGAACGCAGTCACGAAGATGATGGGCACGTCGACGAGCAGCGGCTCGCGTCGGAAGGCCTCGCAGGTGGCGTAGCCGTCCATCCCGGGCATGGCGACGTCGAGCAGGACGCAGTCGGGGGGCGCCAGCCGCGCCGCCTCGAGCGCGCGCTCGCCCGAGGTGACCGCGCGTACCTTGTAGCCACCCTCCTCGCCGAGCAGCTTGGAGAGCACCGCGAGGTTCGACGGCTGATCATCGACGATCAACACCGAGCCGACGTCGTCCCCGAGCCTGGTCCCATCCATCATCGAGCCACCACCCCTCGTCGTCTGGTCACGGGCGATCGGGACATCATACGAGATTGCTTGCACGCAGCGCGCCGATCAACAGCTCGACCTGGAAGCCCTCGACCACCGAGCGCAGGCTGGTCCGTGCGACCCCCTCGCCGACCTCGTCGGTGACGCGCAGCGCGTCGTCCATCTCGCCGCGTACCAGGTGATCGAGCAGGCGGCGCCGCTGCGCGGGCGAGAACGCCTGCAGGTGCACGTCCACGTTCTGCGCCGGCACGCCCACGCTGGTGGTCTCGCTGACCGCCTCGAGCGCGATGCCCAGCAGGACCTCGACGGTCCGGTACACGGTCTCGTCGAGGAACGGCTTGCCGACCAGGTCGTCGAAGCCGGCGCGCAGGGCGGCCTCGCGGTCGAAGTCGATCACACTCGCGGTGATGGCGACGACGCGGGTGCGCGTGCGTCCCGCGTCGGTCTCTTGCGCCCGCAGCTGCGCCAGCGCGGTCAGGCCGTCCACGGTCGGCATCTGCAGGTCCATCCACACCAGGGAGAAGGCCTGCTCGCTCCAGCGCGCCAGCGCCTCCGCGCCGTTCTTCGCCTCGATCACCTCGGCGCCCAGACGCCGCAAGAGCCGGGTCAGCACGTCGCGGTTGGTCTCGCGGTCGTCGACCACCAGCATGGGCGCGATGGTGATCCCCGCGGGCAGGCGGGCGAACCCGTAGGATCGACCGCTCGTGGCCGGCACGCCGCGCGCGGGCGCGAGCACCGAGAAGGAGAACTCGGTGCCCTCGCCGGGCTGGCTGCGCACCTGGATCGCGCCGCCCATGAGCCTGACCAGCGATTGACTGATGTAGAGGCCGAGGCCGGTACCTTCCGCCGACGCCTGGCCGTGCTGACCCTGGAAGAAGCTCTCGAACAGCCGCGCCTGCTCGGCGGCGGCGATGCCCGGGCCGGTGTCGCTCACGCTGATCTGCAGGCGGTCGTTGCCCTGGTAATCCATGGTCACGCTGACGCGGCCCGTCGCCGTGAACTTGATGGCGTTGCCGAGCAGGTTGACCACGACCTGGCGCAGCTTGCTCTCGTCGCCCTCGACATGCTCGGGGACGGTCGCCGTACACGCGCTCTCGATCGCCAGTTGCTTGGCGCTGGCGCGCAGGGACAGCATGGTGACGATCGCGGCGAGCAGCTTGCGGGGCGCGAAGGTCGCCGGGCGCAGGCTGAGCTGTCCGGTCTCGATCTTGGAGATCGACAGCACGTCGTCGATGAGCGTGAGCAGGTGGTTGCCCGCCTCCATGATGCTGCGCAGCTCGCGCTGCTCCTCGGCGTGGCGCTTCGGCTCGCGCAGCATGAGCTGGGTGTAGCCGAGCACCACGTTGAGCGGCGTGCGCAGCTCGTGGCTCATGCTGCTCAGGAAGGCCGACTTGGCCGAGTTGGCCATGCGCGCCGCTCGCTCCGAGACCTCGAGGGCGTGCGCGTGCGCCTCGATGTTCTGCCGCGAGGCGTCCAGGCTGCGCACCATCTCGTCGATGTCGGCGGCCATGTCGGCCAGCTCGTCGCCGCCGGCGAGCGAGACGCGCTGCGTGAGGTCGCCGGTGGCGGCCGCGCGCACCACCTTGCCGATCGCCCCCACCGAGGCGGCCAGCCGCCGCGAGAACACGAAGGCCACGACCAGCGCGAGGCCGGCGGTGAGCAGCAGCGCCAGGGTGGTGGTCCGGCGCGCCGCGCGCAGCTTGAGGTTCGCCGAGCGCACCAGCGTGTCGGTGGCGCGGACCTGGACGTCGACGAGCTCGCTCAGCCGCCGGGTGAGCGGCTCGATCTTCCGGTACATCGGCCCCTTCCTGAGCTGCTCGAGGCCCTCCAGATCGTTGTCGTGCATGAGCGCGCGAGCGTGGGTCACCGCGTCGCGTGCCTCCGCGAGCAGCGGCGCGGTCTGCGCGATCAGGGCGAGATCGTCGGGCGTGGTGCGCGACGCGGTGTACTTCTGCCAGGCGAGATCGATCGCGACGAGCGCCGTGGCGAGGATCTGCTCACCGTCGGCGGCGAGCATGCGACCCGCGCTGACCTTGTGCACCGTGTCGACGACGTCGATGGCGTGGCGATCCGAGACCGACTTGAGCTCGCGCAGCGGGACCACGCGCCGCTCGTAGAGGTCGATCATCCCGTGCTCGAAGTCGATGAGCCGGACGTAGCCGAGCATGGCCACGAGCACGACGCTCGCGGCCACCAGTGCCAGCACCAGCTGCAGCTTCGTGCCCAGGCCCAGGGCACGCCAGCCCCTCCCCCGCGGTCGCCCCATGCGCGGATGTAACCACGGCGTCGATGGTGCCGCCGTGAAAATAGCCGGCGCCCGGTGAGCGACAAACCAGTGACGCAGTTCGACGCGCGCGTTTCGTCGATGCACTGCAATGTTAGCTGCCTGGCTGCGGCGGACGTGCCGGCACGCCGCGTGCTAATGCGGGCGGCATGAACAAGGCACTCCACCTGCTCGCCGCCCTGGCTGTCGTCTCCACCTTCGCGCTGGGAGGCTGCGACAGCGACGGCGCCGATGCCCGACGCGGCGCCGCCGCCGTTCCACCCTGACGGCGTCGTCACGCTGGCCTCGGGCGAGAGCCATCCGAACGGCATCATCGCGGACGCCGACGCCGTCTACTGGGTCAACTCCAGCGCCAACAGCGCAGACCCCGCCGGGACGCGCTCGTCCATCCGCCGCCTCGATCTGCAGACCCGCGCGGTCACGACCCTTGTGGCCGACGCGGCCCACGCCTTCCGTGTCTTCGCCAGCGACGACGAGCTGTTCTATGGTGACAGCGATGGGAACGGCCGCATCCTGGCGGCCTCCAAGCAAGACGGCTCGACGCGCGTGGTGATCGACGGCGTCGGGTCGGGCGTCGACCGCCTGGCGCTCGATGCCGAGCGCGTCTACTTCAGTCACCCCGACGCGAACGTCGCGGGTCAGCTGGTCGTGCGCTCGGTGCGCCACGACGGCAACGAGCCGCTCGAGCTTGGCCGTATCAGCTCGACCGTGGCGCTCGACCTGGTCGCGGACGACGCGAACGTCTACGTCACCGGCAACGACGACATCTACGCCATCGCCAAGGCGGGCGGGACGCCCGTCCTGATCAGGAGCATGCCGGGCTCTTTCACGAATCTGGCCCAGGACGGCGCGTACCTCTACCAGACCAACCGGTTCGACGGCACGGTCGAACGGGTGCTGAAGACGGGCGCCCCGGGCTCGGTGCAGGTCCTGGCCAGCCAGCAACGCGTGCCCGCCCGCCTGATCGTGGCCGACGGCACGCTCTACTGGACTTGCCGTGGGGACACCTACCCCGGCGACACGACGATGGGCACGGTCATGAGGCTCGACCTGGACGGCGGCCAGCCCGAGGTCGTCGCGAGCGAGCTGAACCACGCTGCCGAGGTCACGGTGCTCCCCGAGGCGATCGTCTGGACAACGGTCGGTACCATCGGCACGGCCGACGAGAACGGCTCCATCATGGCCGCGCCGCGCTGAGGCCCGCGCACCCCGCAGGCGTTCTCGTGCAACCCGGCGACCACGACTCCCCACCATGGAGTCGTAGGAGCCGACCACGATGACGAAACCACGCAGAATCACGCGAGTCCCTTCATTCCACGGCGTCGCCACCCGGGCCGGCGTCGCCCTCCTGGCCGCGCTCCTGGGCGCCTGCGCCTACGATAGCGCGGGCATCGATTGGAGCGCCGACGCTGACGCCGACGCCGACCCGCCGCTCGTGGTGCCGCCGGTGGCCGCCGCCGACGCCGACGTGCCGCCGCCGCCCGAGCCGCCCGGGCCGGTGAGCTTCAGCGCCGACGTGCTGCCGGTCTTCGAGCGGCGCGGGTGCGTGATCTGCCACGCCACGGGTCCGGGCAACGACGACGGCGGGCTGAAGCTCACGGGCGACGCGACCAAGATCCACGACGAGCTCGCCAAGGAGCTGTCGCTCACGTACCTCTCGACGCGCATCGACCTCGCGACGCCCGCGGCGAGCCTGCTCTTGCGCATGCCGCTCCTCGAGGACCCGGCCGACGCGCACCCGGTGGCACCGTTCGCCAGCACGGCCGACGCCGACTACGTCCTCCTGCTGGCCTGGATCACGCAGGGCGCGCCGCGCTGACGGTCACACTCGGCCCGTGGTCATCGGCGCGCCGCCGTGGCTGCGGGGCAGGGCGGCGGCGCCTTTCTATCCCAGGCATGGCTGTTCTCGCGCGCGGTCAGGTGTCATTTGACGCGTGCAAAGGACCGGTGCTCCCATCGGCGCGTGACCACCTCGACGCGGCCGCGTGCATGCTTCCTCCGCCGGCTCGGGTGGCTCGGCGCGGCGCTCGCCAGCGCGTGCGACGCCAGCGCGATCACGCAGAGCCCCGGCGGCGACGCCGCGGTCAGCGACGCGCCCGCGCTCCCCGACGAGATCGACGCCGCGCCGCCGGTCGGCGACCCGGTCGACGCCGGCCCGCCCGACGCGCCGCCCGCGCCCACGCGCGACGTGAGCGTGACCGCGTTCTCGGGCGCGCGCATCTACTTCGGCAGCGGCGGGCAGCGCGAGATCGAGGGCCACGCCGACTTCCCGCCCAACGGCCCGTGGAAGAAGGTCACCATGCGCCTCGAGCTGTCGTGCCCACAGCAGGGCTGCGATCCCTGGGATCGAGTCGGGGCGATCGGGCTCGTCGATGGAGCAGGCGAGGACCTGCGCGCGCTCGAGCTGGCGCGCTTCGCCACCCCCTACGGCGTGGGCGGCACCTGGACCTACGACGTCACCGATCTGCAGCCGCTCCTGGCCGGGTCGCGGACCATGCGCGCCTACATCGACACCTGGGTCGACAGCGGCTGGGTGGTCACCGTGCGCTTCGACTTCCGGGCGGGCACGCCCGCGCGCACGCCGGTCAGGGTGATCCCGATGAGCTGGAAGAACCGTGAGCGCCTCGATCGCGATCACGTCGTCTACGGCGATCCCGCGCGCTCGATCCCCAGCCAGCTCGCGCCCGAGCCGGTGACGCTGCCGGCGAGCGGATTCAGCCAGGCCGAGATGTTCGTGATCACGACCGGCCACGGCCAGGGTAACGCGGCCAACTGCGCCGAGTTCTGCGCGCGCGAGCACTCGGTGCTGGTGGACGGCACCGCGCACAAGCGGACCATCTGGCGCAACGACTGCGCGCAGAACCCCATCAACAACCAGAACGGCACCTGGCAGTACGACCGCGCCGGCTGGTGCCCGGGCTCCGACGTGCGACCGTGGATCGCCGACTTCGGCGACGACCTCGCGCCGGGCAGCTCGCACACCTTCGGCTACGACGTGCAGGCCTACGTGAACACCTGCCGGCCCGACTCGCCTACGTGCACCGGCTGCGTCTTCGGCACGCCGTGCGCGTACGACCAAGGCTCGCACACCGAGCCGTACTACCTGATCAGCGCGTACCTCGTGCTGTTCGAGTAGCGCGGTGCGCGCGCGCCGGCGCGCACGCACCGCGGCGTACCCACCGTCAGGCGGCCTTGCGGTCGGCCTTGCGGCCCAGGCCGGGCTTCTTGCCGCTCTCGGCCGCCGCCATGGCGGAGCGTAGCCGACGGATGGCCTGCGCCTCGATCTGACGGATGCGCTCGCGCGACAAGCCGCGCTCCTGGCCGATCTCGGCCAGGGTGAGCTCCTGGTCGGTGTCCATGCCGAAGCGCTTGCGCAAGATCTCCGCCTCGACGGTGGGCAGGCGGCCCATCGCCTGGCGCAGCTGGGCCAGGTCGGCCTCCTTGCTCAGCAGCGCGATCGGCGAGTCCACGTCGGCGTGCGGATCCTGGAAGCGGTCGTGGAACGAGCGGTCGTCGCCGTCGTCGCCGACCAGCGCGGCGTCCAGCGAGACGGTGTGCCCCGGCACCGGCGCGCTCGCCTGCGCGACCTTCGCGACCGTGAGCCCGGTGACTTCGGCGATCTCTTCCGCGCTGGGATCGCGCCCGAGCTGGCCGTGCAGCTTGTTGCGCGCGTGCGTGACCTTGCTGCGGCTCTCGAGCCAGTGCACCGGCACCCGCACGAGCGGCGCCTTGTCGGCGAGCGCCCGGTTGATGTGGTGGCGAATCCACCAGACCGCGAAGGTCGAGAAGCGCAGGCCGCGCTCGGGGTCGAAGCGGTTGACCGCCTTGAGCAGGCCCAGGTTGCCCTCCTGGACGAGGTCCAGGAAGGACAGCCCCGCGACCCGGTAGCGCCGGGCCGCCGCGACGACCAGGCGCAGGTTGCGCCGGGCGAACTCGTTGTGTGCGGCATCGGCGGCGCGCTGGCTGGCGCGGATCTCGGTCGCGCGCGCCTCGTCGCCGGGGCGGCCGCGCAGCCCGGCCAGCACGGCCGCGGTCGCCGCCGCGATCAGGTCGCGGTCCAGGTCGAGCGCGCGCAGCGCCCGGGCGGCCTTGAGCAAGGCGCGCCGCGCGGTCGCTTTCGGCTTGCTGCCCTGGGCGCGCGCGAGCGCCTGCAGCTCACGCGGCACGGTCTCGACGAGCGGGGTCACCGCCTCGGTCACGGCCTGCACGCCCGCCGGCCGCTCGAGCAGCTTCTCCCAGCGGGTGACATCGAGCGCCACGATCTGGAGCGCAGCGACGCGCTCCTCGGGCGCCGGCATCGGCGAGGCGCCGACCAGATCGCGGAAATACAGCACGCGGGTGTCGTCGCTGCCGCCGGCATCGGTGGCCGGCGTGCGCTCCTCGGCGGGGCTGTCGTCCGAAAGCCTGGGCAGCACGTCGCTGTCGTCGCGCTTGGTCCGGTCCTTATCGATCTCGCTATGTCGTGTCTTGAGCGTCAATTGCTTTCCTCGGGTACGCCTCTAGGAGAGTGGTGCGATAACTTTCGATGCTCCGATCTGCGCTGGGCGGTCCAACCTAGGTCGCCGCGCGCTGCGCGCAAGGCCCGATCCGCGCCTCTCTCATGACGGTGAGCGGGAGCGCGCACCCAGCGTGAGCGTTGGTGCTGGTCCGGGCGGTCAGTGAGCGGCAGCGCCCACGTTGCAACACCGCTGCTTACCGCTAACGTGCCGTTGCGTTAACGCGGGGTTAGCGCCGCATCAACGAGCCCAACCCACTGTCCGGCCTTCGGCGATGCCGCGAGCGTCGAGGTGCGCGCAGGTCAGGACGCACCGGTCGTGCTCACCAGCGGCTCCTGCGCGCCGGCAAGCCGGCCGTCGCGACGATCGTCGTGGGCGATCCCGGCGAGTGACGCTCGACTTGCCCGGGCCCGGGTCGCTTGGCCCGGCGCTGTGGCGCGGGTAGCATGGGGCCCCGATGCCCGCCACGCGCCTGGACCGCACGCCGATGCCGCGCGAGGTCTCGTGACGCGACCGTGGGCCGCCGTCGTCGACTTCGACGGCACGCTGGTGACGCAGGATCTGGGCGATCTGGTCGCGATCGAGCTGGGCGGGCGCGCCGAGTGGCTGAAGGCCGAGGACGAGTACAAGGCGGGCGCGATCGGCTTCCGCGACCTGCTCGAGCGCATCTTCGCGCCGGTGCGCCAGAGTCACGACGAGATCGCCGCGTTCGCGCGCGCGCGCGGCGAGTTGCGCCACGGTTTTGCGGCGTTCGCGGCGCACTGCCAGGCGAACGCCCGCCCACTGGTCGTCTGCTCGGCGGGGCTCGACGTCTACATCCACGCGGTGCTCGAGCGGCTGCCCGCGCCGGTGCGCGCGCACGCCGTGGTGCGCGCCAACCGCGCCGTGTGCTCGCCCGCGGGCATGCGCCTCGAGTTCCCCGGCGCCGGGCGCGGCTGCGACGCGTGCGGCTCGTGCAAGGCGCCGGTCGTCGAGGACCTGCAGGCGGCCGGCTGGCAGGTTGCGTACGTCGGCGACGGCACCTCGGACCGCTGCGCGGCGCGCGTGGCCGACTTCGTGTTCGCGCGCGGCTCGCTCTTGCCCTGGTGCGGCGCCGAGAGCCTGGAGCACGCGCCCTACGAGAGCTTCGACGACGTCGTGGCGGCATGGCCGGGCGTGTGGTGACGGTGGCGTGCGCGCCGTGCGCCGCGCCTACGCGCCTTCGTCGGGGCCGCGCTTGCGCCGCTCTTCGCGCTGCCGTAGCTCGACGCGACGGATCTTCCCCGACACTGTCTTGGGCAGCTTGGTGACGAACTCGATCTTGCGCGGGTACTTGTACGGCGCGGTCTCGCGCTTCACGTGCTCTTGCAGCTCGGTGACCAGCGCCGCCGAGCCCACGATGCCGGGGCGCAGGATCACGAACGCCTTCACGATGGTGCCGCGCAGCTCGTCGGGCGAGCCGACCACGGCGCTCTCGGCGACCGCGGCGTGGGTCTGCAGCGCGCTCTCGACCTCGAAGGGACCGGGCTCGAGCAGTGGGCGTCGTCGATTCACACGCCGTCGACCCTCGTGGGTTGCTTCCGGAAGCCGTTACCCATGTGTCCCCGATGCAACAGTGTGAGTCCCGGACACATGGGTAACGACCTCGCCGAGGACC
>JBKJOI010000025.1:0-10422 GCA_046595695.1 Haliangiales bacterium
TTCGCGAGCACGCACCAGCCCGAGCCATCGAACCACACCGCCTTCGCCAGTCGCCTCCGCTTGTTCAGGAACAGATACAGGTGGCCGTCGACCGGGTCGAGCCCCAGCCGCCGCACCGCGCCCGCCAGCGCGTCAAACGAACCGCGCATGTCGAGCGGCTCGACCGCGACGAAGACCCGCACCGTCGGCGGCAGGTTCAGCACGAGCGCAGCACCTCGAGCACCCGGTGCAGTGTCGCCTCGGCGAAGTCATCGCCGAACTCGACCCGCGCGCTCGCGACGTCGATCACGTAGCGACGAGACCCGCCGCTCACTGACGCGCTTCCCGTTGACTGCGGCACCAGCTCGATCAGGCGGACCGGCGTTTGCGCGCGAGACGGCCTCGACTTCCGCGAGGTGGCGTTCTTCGGCCGTCGCCGCTCGAGGTTCATCCGCCAAGCGTTCAGCGACCGCCCGTCGACACCGTGGGCGCGCGCCCACTCGCACCGCGGCGCTCCCGACGCCCTCGCGGCGGCCAGGTACCGCCGCGCCTCCTGCTCGTCCTTGATCTTTCGTCCCTTCGCCACCCGGACCTCCGTGAAGCTTGGAAGCCTGCATGGCCGGCCCGCCAAGATCATCCCGGTGTCGCTGATGGCTCACGGCGCACTCACCGCGGCCCGGCGCAGCGGGTGACCACCCGCAAACGACGACGCCCGAAGAGCAAAAAGTCCTGCCCCGTGTGAGGCCTGGCACGCCGCGGCCCCGCCGCATGAGGTAGCCTGTCGACGTGAGCCTCAGCCGTGCGCGCGAGCAGCCGCTCTTCCAGTTCCGGTTGAAGCCGCTCGCGGACGCAGACGTATGGGGCTTCGGCGCCGGCTTCTTCGTGATCCACTCTGGGCATAACGAGAGATCCACCTGACCGCGCCGCTTCTATCGAGCCGGTGAGCCGTCGATGGCCGGCCACCGGGACCGGCACGCGGCGACTCGCGCGGCGGCGTCCGGGGCGGGCTCGTCGAGGTACGTCTGCCGCTGCTTCTCGCTCAGGCATGGCGGACGGCGTCGGGCGAGCTCGGCGCCCAGGCTATCGACCGTCGCGCCGAGAAATGGCGTCCAGATGCGCATGGTGCCGTCGAAGGACGCCGTCAGAACCTGCTCGCTGTCGACGAACTGAGCGGTCCGCACTTCATCAGAATGCCCCACCAGCCAGGTATGGCAGGCACTGCTCTCCACGGCCCACAGGCACGCCCGATGGTCAGTGCTGCCCGTGACGAACCAAGACCCACGGGGATGCCAGCGAACGGTGCCGGCGAAGTGGTCGTGGCCAACGTAGGTTCGCACGAGCATGCCGGAGGACAGGTCCCAGAGCCGCACCGAACCGGTGGCAGAGGCCGTCAGCAGGAGCTCACCGAGCAGGTCCATGTCATAGATGGGCGCGTCATCGGCACCCAGGGTGTCGATCAGGCGACCCGTGGCCGCGTCGATACGGTGGACTCGCCCGTCGTCGCCGGCGCTCAGCAGCGTCTCGTCATCGAGGAAGCGCACCCGCCTCGCCCAGCCAGCGTGTGCAAGCACGCGTGACGTCACGGCGGCCGATTGCGCATCGCACACGACGACATGCCCCGAATCGAGCGCCGCTGCCACGCGCCGTCCGCTCGGGGACACAGCGATATCGTTCACCCTAGAGTTGGAGCTCGTGGCCAGGAGCGGCGTGGTTGCACGTAATCGCAGACCCGCACCTTCGCCTTGCCAGAAGCGCAGCACGGAGGCCTTCGAACCCGTCACGACGGTCACCGCGTCGCTCGTGGGTCGCGCGATGGCCAGGGCGTAGGCCCACGTCTCGTGCCCGCGGAGCTCGGTGAGTCGCTGCCCGGTGACCCAGTTCCAGACCTGGACCAGCCCTTCGTTCGCCCCCACATAGAGGTGCTGGCCCTCGAAGCGAGTCGAGTACACGCGGCGGTGCTGTCCAACCTGCAGGCGGCGCCCACGAGCTGCAGCGTCGGCTCCGGGCCGGGTGGGCCAGATCCCGACCGTGCCGTCGAAGCCCGCGGTGGCCGCCATCGAGCCGTCCTCGCTCAATGAGGTGGACCAGATGGCCCGGGCGGCGCTGTCACAGCCGGGGCGGCAATGCGCGAGATCGTGCCGCCCTGCCGTGAAGGCCCGCTGGTCACCGAGGTTCCAGCCGATGACGCGGCCGTCGCAGCCCACCGCGACGACGCGGTCGTCCCCGGCAAACGAGACGTGGCAGATGAATGGCTGGCGCACCGAGAGCTCGAAGCCGCGGGAGGTGCCCACGTCCCGGACGCCGATGGTGCCAAAAGAGTCTCGCCAGACGAGCTTCTCGCCGGTGCTGTCGAAGGCGATCTCCATGATGCGGGCATCGGTCACCGATTCGACCCACGGCCGGTCCTGGCCGTGCGCGCCGAGGGGCCACCAGAAGAGCTCCCCGCGCGATGTGGCCACGACGGCCAGCCGTCCAGCGGGCGCGATCTGCAGGAAACCGTACGCCTTCTCCAGGACGGGGACGCGCTGGTGTTTCACGACGGCGCCCTCGCGCAGGTCGACCAGCGTTCCCGCGGTTCCCGTGATGACGACCGCCATCGTGACCTCGTCGTCATGGGCCACGTACTCGGCGGTCGATGCCAGCACCGGTGCGCCATGAGGGAGCCGCGGGAACTGGCCCGTGAGCCGCAGGTCACCGGCCGCATCACGGAGCAGAGCCCGACGGCGATCACGCGAGATCGCCACCAGCGTGGGTCGGGGCCAGTCGCCTTCGATGCGCATCGGTGGCGTCGATGCCGAGAGGTCGACGAGCACTTGCTCCCCGTTCGCCCGGCGGACGATGACGGCTTCTGGCCCGGCGTTCGCCAGGTCGCGCTCACAGCGGCTCGGTCGCGCCGGAAGCTCACGCGGCTCGACGCCGGCATCGGCGAGGCGCTGCACGCGCCACGCCTTCCTGGCGTCGGCGATGGCGAAGCCGCCATCTTCCGTGAAGACGCCGACGCGATGGGCATCCAGCACACGCGCGCAGATCGCGGTGACCGCCAGGAGCGACACGCGCGCGCTCCCGAGCTCGCAGACCGAGGCGTTGCCGAGCGCATCGACCGTGGCCAGCAGGCCATGCGCCGCGCTCAGCGACTTGAGGTTGTCAGAGCGCTGACAGGGCACCTCGGTCGCGATGGGCCGCAGCAAGGTCGCTCGCGCCACCGCCGCCCACTCGTCACGCCGCTCGTCCGGACCAGCTTCCAGCAGCAGCGCCGCCGCAGCCGTGGGATCGCGCGCGACGAGCTCACGGGCGACCGAGACGGCGGTCGCCGATGAGGTATGGCCGACGCCCGGGCCGACGCGAGCGTTCAGCGGGGCAGCTCGCCAGCTCAGGGCGGAGCTCGTGGCCTCGAGACTCGAGGCGACGAGGCCGGCGATGCCCGCGAGGAGAACGAGACCGATGGCCCCCGCGATGCCCAGCGCACGACGCGTCCTCGCGCCGTCGCTGGGCAGGGCCGCCTCGATCGCGGCGAGCAGCGGCCCCAGCGAGGGCCAGCGCTGCGCCGGGTCGGCGGAGAGCCCGCTTTCGAGCGCCCGGCGCACGGATCGAGGCACTCCGGCGGCGGACAGCGCGCGGCGCCAGTCGATCCCTGGCTCCAGGAGTGGATGGCCTCCGATCAGCGCCTCGCAGACGGAGACCGCGAAGCTGTAGACATCGGCCGCGGGCTTCGGGGTGGCTCCGGCGCGCTGCTCGGGGGCGAGGTACGCGGGCGTTCCGACCACGACCGGAGCTGGACGCGCCACGCCATTCGCTCCCGTCGACGCGCCCTCGCCCGCGCCGGCGGCCTCGACATGGACCGCCAGACCGAAGTCGGTGACCACCACGCGACCAGCCTCCGCCACGAGGACATTGGCCGGCTTGAAATCGCGATGGACGAGGCCGATGAGGTGCGCCGCCTCGAGGCCGCGCCCAGCGGCCAGGTAGTGGCGCAGGATCTGCCGCCATTCGCGCCGCTGGCTGGCCTGCCATCTGGCCAGGGTCTCCCCCCGCACCAGCTCCATCGCCACGAAGGAGTAGCCTTGCCATTCGCCGACGTCATGGACGGCGACCACGTTCGGATGCGAGAGCCGGGCCAGTGCGCAGGCCTCCTGCCGGGCGCGTTCGCGCCACGCGCCGCTCAGATCCCGTCGTGCGAGCACCTTGAGCGCCACGGGCCGGTCGAGCAGCGTATCTCGCGCCGCATAGACCACCGCGGTGGCCCCTGCGCCCAGCCGGCCCTCGACCCTGTAGCGAGCCACCAGCGGGCCATCGCCGCCAAACAGGGCGGCGCTCACCAGCGGCTGGTTCACCAGCAGGTCGAGCGTGCCGGTCAGCTCGGCGACGAGACTGGAGGAAGCCTCCGATTCGCCAGATGGTGCGTGGCTCACCGACCGCTGTCGCTGCTCAGCGCACCCACACCACGCTGCACGCGCTCCGACCAACATTGCAGCGTATCCAGCGTGCTCCGCAAAAGCTCCGCCGACACGTCTCCGCTCGCGATCTCCTGCCTGAGCTGCTGCTGACCCGCCCGCAGGCGCGTCTTGACCGTCCCGAGCGGGAGGTCGAGCACCTCGGCAATCTCGCTGTCCGAGAGCGCTTCCCAGTAACGGAGCTCGAGCACGACCTGCTGGGGAAACGGGAGTCGACGCAGTGCCCTGAGCAGCAAGCGGTGTTCTTGCCGCTGTCCGATCATCATGTCTGCGCCGGGACCTGAATCGGCCATGGCCACTTCATCGAGGCAGGACTCGCGCTGCGAGTCCCGTCCTCTGGCGCGATAGTGATCCACCAGCGTGTGGTGAGCGATGGAAAGCACGTAGGTCGCGAAGCTGGAGGCATGACGGAACCGCGCGACGCTCTTCAGACACGCCACGAACGTCTTCTGGACCAGATCGTTGATATACTTGTCATTCACCTTGTTGCGGAAGTAGCGCATCACCACCGCATAGGACTGGCGAAACAGCTCCTGCCCGGCGGCGCTGTCGCCGCCCGCCCAGCGTTCCAGCAAATCGCGCTCGGCGGCAGCCGTCGGCAACACAGT
The DNA here is from genome assembly GCA_046595695.1 of Haliangiales bacterium. GTDB lineage: Bacteria > Myxococcota_A > Polyangia > Haliangiales > SHYZ01 > JBKJOI01. Next base: position 5,039 of record JBKJOI010000025.1, read on the forward strand.
CGTGCTCATTGCGGCGCAGTATGGCGCACCGCAGGCCGCGGGCGGATGAGAGTCGTCGAGGCCCGTCAATTTTTGATGACGAGATCGAGGACGCGCCGCACGAAGGCATGTGACTCCCCAGCACGGTCATGCGGCTACCGAGCGGGAGGCCGTCGTGCTGCTCCGCGCGAGGCCGCGCGCGGCTCGAGTCGTTGACCTCGTGCAGCAGGTCTTCCCGGAGGACGGGCCGATATCGGGCGACCGCATGATCGCGTGATTCAGGAGACTCGCCCGTCACCCGCCGTGCGGCGCGGTCTCCGGGGGACGAGGACCGCCCAAGAAAGTGCTCGAGCGCAGCCGCCCGCGCAATTCATTTCAATCCAATTGCGGCACATCGACGACTAACAGTGGCGAGAGGGAAAGATTAATGGCGCGACCGGTCGCAGCGCGACAGTGCGATTAGCGAGGACTGCCATTTCCACAAAGAACGGCCATGCCCACAGGGAGAAGGATTGCCATGTCTACAGAGAGAAGAGTTGCCATGTCCACAGGGAGAAGTAATGCCATGTCCACGGAAAGCGAGCTCACCATGTCCACGGGAACATCGTATGGCCGATTCACCGCAGCACTCTTCGCGCTTTCCCTCGCCGCAGCCGGCGGGTGCGCCATGGACCCCTCCATGGAGGATCTCGACCTCGACGAGGCGACCATGGACGCGGAATTCGCCGTCCAGTCGGCTCCCCGCAACCTCGCCCGTGATCCGGGCACGGTCGCGAGCGCTCAGTCGACGTTTTCCGGCTATTCGGCGAGCAGGGCCATCGACGGCAGCACGACCACCACGGTTGGACCGAGCTACAGCTGGGCCAACGCCCACACCAGCGGCCCCGACGGTCGCTTGCCGCAGTGGTTCCAGGTCAATCTCGCTGGGCAGCGGGTGATCGAGACCATCAGGCTCTACACGAGCGCCGGCTACGAGCTGAAGGACTACGACCTCCAGGCCTGGGACGGCTCGAGCTGGCGGCTGCTCGCGCAGAAGCGCGGCAACAGCCAGACCGTCGTCACGCACACGCTGCAGCCGATCACCGCCAGCAAAGTACGCGTGATCAGCCTGGCCGGACCCGACGCGCAGGTCGTCTACGCCCGCATCAACGAGCTCCAGATCATTGGCCACGACGTGGGGACTTGGACGGTCTGGCTGAATCGTGACGCCCCGAGTGGCAATGGCGACTACGAGACGCTGGCCGACTTCGTCGCCAGCGGACAGGCCTGTGCGAGCCCGATCGGCATCCAGTGCCAGACTCTCGGCGGCGTCGACTGGACGTCCACCGGCCAGGTGTACACGTGCTCGCCGTCGGTCGGCGGCGTGTGCAAGAACTCACAGCAAGCGAACGGGCAATGCCTGGACTATCGCATCCGGCTCCTCTGCCCCTGAACCGGGGTGAGCGTATCGAGACCTCGGGACTTCCCTTGGTCTGGATGCGTCGCAGGTAGTCCGTGTCCCAGCCGGCCTCTCGATGTTCTCATTCTCCTACCGCCGCCAATACCTCCTCGGCGAGTCGCACGCCCTCGTCGATTCGGCCGCTGTGATCCGCGGGGCCACGTCGCCGAAGGCGGCCCGAGACCGCTTTGAGCTGCGGACTCGATCGTCTCAGCCGAGCATCGACGATCGATCCCGACTTGGTAGCTTCGGGCAGGCGACCTTGTCGCGACCGGCTCTGTGCCAGATCTATGCGGATCGAGTTCTGGCGGGTTATTGGCTATTCTTTGTCAACTTGTGCATCGATGTGATGAGCCATTGTGGAATCCTTGTTCTTTCCATTGCTCAGCTGCCCGACCTGACGACGCTTTCGACGCGAGGGGGCGCATGACGGTTCGCGCAAGAAGCGTTCCAGCTGGGTGACGCACGCGTGCTGCCTTCAAGCCCTGACGATCGTGATCGCACGCCCGCTCGGGCTCGTTGCGGTCTCCGCGCGCGTGCGCTCCGCGAGCGGCGGCTGACCGGGACGCCGGTCGAAGATCACGAGCCATCCCGTGTCGAGCCCGAGGCCGGCGAGGTAGCCGTCGAGTTGGGCAAGACCCTCGCCGCGCGGATCCGCTTCGCCCGGCCGCCACACCTTGAGCTCCATGGCGAGACGATCTCGGCGCCCGGTGGGTCCGTACTCCACGAGCAAGTCCATTCGCTTGGAGCCGACGGCGTACTCGCGCTCGATGCGTCCCCCGCCGTTCACGACCCGGTGGAGAAACGCCATGAGCACCAGGTGCGGGGCGATCTCGTGGTAGGACGCCGCGCCGAAGAGCGCCTCGGCGTGCTGCTGCCAGAAGGCCAGGAAGGCATCGAGTAGCGCCTGGGCGTCCAGCCGACCGTCGGGGGTCAGCCAGGTCGGCCGGATCGGCGGCAGGAACGCACGAGCCCCCTCGGCCAGCGTGCGGGGGATGATCTCGCGATAGATGGGATTGGCGATCTCGAAGCCGCCTTCGCTGGAGCGCTGGACCAGGCCGAGGTCGAGCACGTAGCGCAGGTCGTCGCTGGGGACCTGGGGTGCCGACGTGCCGGCGACGATGGGCTCGATCACGCGCCGGACCCGGTCCTCTCGCAGCCTCTCGGCGAGCGAGTCGAGATGCGTGTCCTGCCGCGCGATCACGCGCTCGCGCGCGGCCTCCACGACGTCGCGCGTGATCGGCCGCGAGCGGTCGCGTTCGAGCACGTCGGTGGCCTCGCGGGCCAGGGCATTCACCAGCCAGGGCTGTCCGTTGGTCAATCGGAAGGACAGGTCCACCGCATCGGCTGCGAAGTTCTGCCCGGTGTCTCCGGTGTGCTGGGCGTAGAGCTCCGCCACCTCGTCGCGAGTGAAGTTGCGCAGCGTGAGCGAGGCTTCCTTGATATTGAAGGGAGAGGCGCCGCCGAGATTGTCCAGTGCGCCAACCGACACCTTGTAGTCACGCACATCGCGCATGCCGACCAGCGCAAGCGCGGCAGGGAAGTCCTTCGGACGGAGTGCAAAGCCCTGGCGGAGCTGGCTCAGGATCGAGAGCAGGATATTGCCGGAGAGAGAATCGATCTCATCGAGAAAGACCACGAGCGGTCGTGGACACGCGCGGGACCAGGTCGAGAGCGCGCTCAGGATCCGACTCCCGGCAGCACTCGTTGGCCACGACGGAGGCTGCAGCTCGGCGGGCAACCGCACCGTGAGCAGGGCTCGCCAGGCACCCAGAATCGCCTCTTCGGCCGCACCCACGTCGTCGGAGGTGGCGCGGCCGGACTCGCACGAGACCAGCGCCGCAGCGTAGTGGCCCTCGCCCGTCAGTCGCTCGGCCAAGGCCGTCAGCGCGGTCGTCTTGCCAGCCTGCCGAGGCGCGTGCAGCACGAAGTAGCTCTGTCGGTCGATGAGCTCCTGTACGCCTTCGAGGCGCCGCAGCGGATCGATCATGTAGTGCAGGTCTGGGCGGCAGGGGCCGGCCGTATTGAAGAACCGCGTCACGCGACCCAGCATGGCATGCTCTGCGGCAATCATTCCGGCTTCTCGCGCGCATTCGGAACATTCAACGGCTGACGTTGATCCCGGGACAGATGGAATGGCCTCTTGCCGGGCGATACAAGGTGGCGCGCCTTCAAGCGTACGCGCGGGTCTCGATCCACACGCCGCGCGAGAGTTTGAAGGTCTGCAGCACGCGAGTGTCGGGATCGACGTACCGGCGGTAGCGCACGCCGATTCGGGCGTAGGCGTCGCGCTTGGTGAGGAGGTCGTGACGCCGGGTGCTGGGGGAGATGATCTCGCAGACCCAGTCCGGGACGACTCGGGCACGCGGCTGCGGCGGTGGTTGAGGGAAGCGCGCCTTGCGCCAGCCGAGCAGGTCGGGACGAAAGACTTCGCGACCGCTCGTCTGGAAGTCGTTCTCGGGCTGCAGCCACCAGCCACCTGGGCTCTTGCCGCTTCCGACCTGGTAGATCGGCCACAGCGAGGCGAGGATGCAGCCCGCGATGTGGCCGTGGCCGAACGAGGTCATCGGGAGCTCATGGAGCACGCCACCGATCAGCTCCGTGCGCACGTTGTCGCCGAGGGCCTCGAGCTCGGCCAGCGAGCCGGGGCGACTCCGCAGGACACCAGCGACTACGCGGCTCACGGCGCCCCCGGACCCGAATCTGACTCTGACTCTTTCGGCGTCAGATTGGGTCAGAGTGTGATCACACTCGGAGAGTTCGCCAGGCGGCCAGATCGACGGGAGACAGGACTCGAACGAATGACAGTCTTCGCTGTAAGACGGCGCAACGCCACGTATTTACAGGGTTTCTTTCGGGGAATCTTTCGGCGCGAGCCGGGAGAACGTGAGTTAAACCCCGGGTCACCGTCGGGCCCGTTCTTGCCCCAATCTTCGTTCTGAAGACGGAGAACGGAGGCCACTTTGTAGCGGCCGCTACGAAGTTCCGAGCGGCTGTCTTCTGACGTCAGAGAAGCCGATCTTGAAAACCCAGCGAGATTCCGCGCTTGTACGCGACTCAGCCGAGTTAAACAAAAAAGCCAGCGAGTTCGCTGGCTTGCCTTACTGGCTCCCCAGTCGAGCCACCTGGCGAACAGTTCGCTCTCTGACAGCCGAAAGAGCCCACCTCGGCCCGGGGATTGACTCACCGGCCATCTCGTGGCTTTCGCTGGAAGATCTGCCGCGCCAACCTGGGAGCCAACCCACTCGGCCGCCGAAGTAGCGAGGCCACGTTCACAACGTGCCGCGCCAAGGAAGACGACCGGGGTAGGCCCCATGCCTCTACTGTAACGTGGGGGAATGCTGCCGAAACTTCGGACCGGCCGACTCAAGGCGCCGGTTGAGAATCTGTGTGGCTCTTGTTTAACTTTGACCGAGGTGAGGGTCAAGAAACACGAGCACTCAAGCACCCGTAAGCCCCGGCACCCGAGGCGACCGACAGCCCACGTTTTCGCGCGTGCGCTTGCTGCTCTTACCTGGTTTTCGGTTGCGCTCATCGATCCCGGAGATTACCCTCACTTCTGAGGTTAACATGCGTCTCGAAGCAACCATCCCAGACAGCCGTGGCGCCGTGATCGAAGAGGTCAGCAAGGAACTCGGCCTCACCAAGAGCCAGCTCGTCGACGAAGCTGTCGCCCTGTTCTTGGGCGCTCTGGCGCAGGTCAGAAAGGGCCGACGTGTCGCCATCGTGAACAAGCGCGATGAGGTGGTCTCGGAGATCCTCACGCCCTCACTCGTGCACCTCGACTGGCACCACGAGAAGCTCACGCTGTCCGCCGAGGCTGGACAGGCGCTCCTGCAGGAGCTCGAGAAGTGAAGCTCCCCCGCTTTGGTAGACAGTCTGACTATGCTGCCAACGCGGCGACCTGACGCTTCAACTCGTACTCCATCGGGCTCATGTAGCCAAGGAACGAGTGCCGGCGCTGCGG
>JBKJOI010000040.1:0-3481 GCA_046595695.1 Haliangiales bacterium
GAGGTCCATGGCGCGCGCCTCCGTGGGAGTAACTGACCGGCTGGTCAGTCACTGACTCCTTCAGTATTCGGCGACGCGATCCCATTCGTCAAGCGACTTATCCAAATGCTCGATATAACTGGACGAAATGCCGAGGGCGCGGGCGAAACCGCAGATCAGACGGATCTCGTCCTGGTTGAGCTCGCCGTCGGCGCGGGCGACCCGGACCGCGGCGTGGACGAACTCCTGGGCGATGAGGTGGGAGGCGCTGACCGCCTGGCCGCGGAACGGCCCGGCCGCGCCGGCGGCGTGCACGGTCTCGGCGAGCGAGTGGGGGGTGACGTGGGAGAAGAACAGCAGCCACTCGTTGTCGTAGCGCAGGCCGCCGGAGAGCTCGTCACCGACCACACGCAGCGCGCGCAGCTCGTCGACCGTCGCGTCGCCATCCGCCCTGCAGACCGCCAGGAGCGCACCCAGAAGCGCGTGCGCCAGCTCTTGAGTCAGGAGCAGGTCTCGCATCCACCCTGCCTTTCCTCATCTATGGTGCCGGGCCGCGGCCAAGTGTTCAATGCTCGAGGCTATTGCACCACACCCGGACGCGTGATAGATCGCTGCGACTAATTACACACGCCTACCCGAGGCTGGTTGCGTGGCTCGCCCCTTACTTCCGAGAAGGAGGGGGCAGCTGAGACCGGGCCGATGACGGAGGCGGAGGCAAAAACGCAAAGGAGATCTGATGGATAACAATCTGGAACAGGCCACCGGTACCGACGCTCCCATCACCATGCGCCAGCTGCTCGAGGCGGGTGTCCACTTCGGACACCAGACCAAGCGCTGGAACCCGAAGATGAAGCAGTACATCTTCGGCGCGCGCAACGGCATCCACATCATCGACCTGCAGCACACGGTGAAGCTGTTCCGCCGTGCCTACAACGCGATTGTGGACGTCGTGGCCCGTGGCGAGACCGTGCTGTTCGTCGGCACCAAGAAGCAGGCCCAGGACGTGATCGCCGAAGAGGCGACCCGCTCCAACATGTTCTACGTCACCAACCGCTGGCTGGGCGGCACGCTGACGAACTTCAAGACCGTGAAGGGCTCGCTCGACCGCATGCGCGCCATCGAGAAGATGGGCGAGGACGGCACCTTCGAGCGCCTCACCAAGAAGGAAGTCCTCGAGCTGACCCGCGAGCTCGACAAGCTCGAGAAGTCGCTCGGCGGCATCAAGAACATGACCAAGCTCCCGGGCGCGATGTTCGTCGTCGACCCGTCCATGGAGCACATCGCCGTCTCCGAGGCGCGCAAGCTCGAGATCCCCGTGATCGCGGTGACCGACACCAACTGCGATCCCGACAAGGTGAACTACGTGATCCCGGGCAACGATGACGCCATCCGCGCCATCAAGCTGTTCGCCGGCAAGATCGCCGACGCGGCCATCCTGGGCTCGCGCCTCCAGCGCGAGCGCGGCGCGGGCCGCCGCCACGAGGAGCCGGAGGATCAGAAGGAGCGCGTGATCCACGTCCAGTCGGGCGGCGATGGTCCCCGCGTCGAGGTCGCGACCCGCGGCCGCAAGGTCGCCGAAGGTACCGAGGCCTCGGCCACGCCCGAGGACAAGTCGACCCCGTAGCTGGTTCGTCCCACAGTTCAGGCCGGCGCACGGACGGTGCGCCGGCCAAAGTGTTCCGACGCGTCGACGGCGCGTTTTTTTAAGCTTCAGGAGTGAATCATGGCTGAGATCACGGCCGGCATGGTCAAGGACCTGCGCGAGCGCACGGGCGCTGGTATGGCGGACTGCAAGAAGGCGCTCGTCGAGGCCGAAGGCGACACCGAGAAGGCTCAGGACTGGCTGCGCAAGAAGGGCCTCGCCTCCGCCGCCAAGAAGGAAGGCCGCATCGCCACCGAGGGCGCGGTCACCTCGTACATCCACGCGAACGGCCGCATCGGCGTGCTGCTCGAGGTCAACTGCGAGACCGACTTCGTCGCCCGCGGCGAGGCCTTCCAGTCGTTCTGTCGCGAGATCTGCCTGCAGATCGCGTCGATGGGCGCGCAGTACGTCACCCCGGATCAGGTGCCGGCTGACGTGGTCGAGAAGGAGCGGCAGATCCGCATCGACACCGCCAAGGAATCGGGCAAGCCCGAGGCCGTGCTGGGCAAGATCGTCGACGGTCAGATCCAGAAGTGGCTCAAGGATCTCTGCCTGCTCGAGCAGTCCTGGGTGAAGGACGACAAGAAGACCATCAAGGAGCTGCAGGGCGAGCTCACCGCGAAGACGGGCGAGAACTGCAAGGTTCGTCGCTTCACCCGCTTCGAGCTCGGCGAGGGCCTGCAGAAGAAGAACGAAGACTTCGCGGCCGAGGTCGCGAAGGCGGCCGGCCAGTCGTAGCTCGCGTTCTCTCCCCGACAACCACGACCACGACCGACGACCACGACGACGACACCCACTCCATGCCCAAGCCAGCGTACAAACGCGTTCTCCTCAAGCTCTCGGGTGAGGCGCTCCAGGGCGACTCGGGTTACGGCATCAGCACCGAGGTGCTGGGTGCCATCGCGGCCGAGATCATCGAGACCGCGCGGCTCGGCGTCGAGATCGCCCTGGTCGTGGGCGGCGGGAACATCTTCCGCGGCGTCTCGGGCTCGGCCGCGGGCATGGACCGGGCGACCGCCGACTACATGGGCATGCTCGCCACCGTGATGAACGCGGTGGCGCTGCAGGACGCCCTCGAGACGCGCGGGCTGCCCACGCGCGTGCAGTCGGCGATCGCCATGTCCGAGCTGTGCGAGCCGTACATTCGGCGGCGCGCGGTCCGTCACATGGAAAAGGGCCGCGCGGTCATCTTCGCCGCCGGCACCGGCAACCCCTACTTCACCACCGACACCGCCGCGGCGCTTCGCGCCATGGAGGTGAACGCGCAGGTGCTGCTCAAGGCCACCAAGGTCGACGGCATCTACGACAAGGATCCCGCCAAGCACACGGACGCGAAGCGCTACGAGCGCGTCTCGTACACCGAGTGCCTGCACAAGGATCTCAAGGTCATGGACATGACCGCGTTTGCGCTGTGCCGCGACAACAAGCTGCCCATCGTGGTCTTCGACCTGCACGTGCCGGGTAACATCCAGCGCGTCGTGTGCGGCGAGAACGTCGGCACGCGCGTGGTGGCGGAGTAGTCGACCGGCCGGACGAGGTTGGTCCGGCAAGCGGCACCCAACGCAGAGAGGGGACGGAGATGGTCAACGACGTCGTCAAGGATCTCGAGGCCTCGTTCAACAAGGCCATCGAGAGCTTCAAGAAGGAGCTGTCGAAGGTCCGCACCGGCCGCGCCAACGTGTCGCTGCTCGACGGTATCAAGGTCGATTACTACGGCACCATGACGCCGCTCAACCAGGTCGCGAACCTGGCGGTGCCGGATCCCCGGCTCATCACCATCAAGCCGTGGGAGAAGTCGCTCATCCCCGCGATCGAGAAGGCCATCAAGCAGCGCACCGAGCTCGGCCTCAACCCCATGAC
>JBKJOI010000036.1:0-16705 GCA_046595695.1 Haliangiales bacterium
GCGGCAGCGGCGCGCACGGATCGGCGTCGGGCGGCACTGGCGTCACGAGCAGGCCGCAGACCACGCCCCAGCCGTGCAGACAGCGGTGGTGCAGCTTCGCCTTCTCCTGGAAGTACGCCTGCGCGTCGCGGAAGTCGTGCAGGCCCAGGACCTGCCCGAAGAAGTAGTTGATGCGCTCGAAGGACAGCTTCTCGAGGCCGTGCACCTGTCTCATGCGGTCTCCTCAGGGTTCTCGACGCGCCCGCCACAGCAAGCTGGCGCGGTTGAGACGGATGTTGCCGGCGCGTCCGAGGACGGGCGCGGGTGGTGGCGCGAACACGGTGTCCACGCCCAGGATCAAGCCGAGGCCCAGGACGCCGCCGCCGCCACCGACGGACGACTCGACCGCGACGTGCGCCGGCTTCTGCGCCTCGACGAGCCGGCGCAGCCGCGCCTCGGCCTGGGCGCGGGTCGCGCCCGGCACCGGCGGCACGCGCACGCGGATCCGGTAGGCGCCGGCGCGGAGCACATCGTCGTCGGGGTCGCCGTAGCTGCGCACCGGCGCGCCGCCGAGCTTCGAGCGGCCGACCTGGAAGCGCGCGCGGCTCTTGCCGTAGAGGCGCACGCTGCCGAGGCGCGAGCCTGCGCGCAGGGCGCCGAACGCGCGCGTGGCCGCGACCTCCTCGATGATCGGCTCGACGCCGAGGACGAGCTCGATCACCTGGCGCAGCCCGCGCACCGTGCCGCGACGGCGGTGCAGCTCGGGCGCCTGCAGGAGCAGCGCGCGGCGGCGCGCCGGTTCCCAGGCGGGATCGAACGCGACCCCGATGAGGCTCGCCAGCCAGGGCAGCACGTCGTCGGGCACGCCGCCCACGTCGAGCAGCGCGGGGAAGCGCTCGATGGCGCGGTCGAGCTCCTCGATGTGCGCGTCGAAGAGGGCGAGGAAGCGCTCGCTGAAGTCGGCGGCTTCGGGATCTTCGCGGTACACCGAGGGCAGGCGGTCCAGGCTGCTCGCGCGCGGCAGGTCGATGTGCAGGCGGCGCACCCGCGGCGTGGCCAGGCCGTCGCCGCGCACGGTCAGGCGCACGAACAGGAAGCGGCCCGGCGGCTGCGCGATCAGGAAGTCGGTGCGACCCGCGCCGGGCCCGGTCCAGTCGTCGTCGTGGGGGCTGGCGAGCTCGTCCTCGCTGCTCGCCACCTCGACGGTGAGCGAGGTGCCGGGCGGCAGGTCGGCGTCGACGCGCACACGGTGCCAGCGGCAGCGCGGCTGGCCGCTGTCGAGCGCGGTGGTCACGAGCACGCCGGTTTCGAGCCGCGCCGGGCCCGCGGGCGCCGCGGCGCCCGCGACGACGGGTGTACCGCACCCGTCGAAGCAGCTGGTGACGGTGGTGCCGTGCGCCGCCGGCTCGACCAGGCAGAAGCCGTCCGCCCAGGTACGTACGCCGGAGGCCGGGAAGGCCGCGGCGAGCTCGTCGCCGCTGGCGGCGCGCGGCGCGGCGTGGCTCGCGCTGGTCGCCGCACCACCGGCGCACGCGCCCTCGTCGAGCGCGGTCGGCACGCGCGGCGCGTACACGAAGGCGCGGTAGGCCTCGCCCGCGCGCACGATCAGCCAGATCGCGCCGGACGCGACGACCGCGAGCCGGTCGAGCGCGGCGGGCGCGACGCCCGCGGGCAGCGGCAGGAGGCCGACCACCGCGCCGCTGCGATCTAGCTCGACGATGCCGTCCGCCGCCGCGACGTACAGCGCGCGCGCGCCGAACGCGGCGGCCACCGGCGCGCGCACCGGCACGACCACCGGCGAGCTGCCCCGGCGCAGGTCGAACAACCACACCCGATCCGCGCGCGCGCAGGCGACCGCGACCTGGTCGCCCCAGGCCGCGACCGCGCTCGGCGACCACGGCTCCGCTGCCGCCTTCGGCGTGAAGCGCGCCGGCCGCCACGCCTGGCCGCAGCCGTCGCGCACCAGCAGCGCATCGGGGCAGCCCGTGGCGGCGAGGAACCATTCGCAGCCGCCGCAGCCGCGCGCCAGCTGCCGCGGTGGGATGCGCGCGTCCAGCTCGCCCTCGCCGAGCGTGTCGATGAGGGCGGGCAAGAGGTAGAGCCCGCCGGGATCGTCGAGGCCGCCGATGCCCGACACGCTCGCCTCGTCCCAGCCGACGAAGCGATCGAGCAGCCGGAAGCTCGCCTCTGCGGGTCCGCAGCTCACGTGGTCTCCTCGCGGTAGGTGACGCGCACCTGGTGACCCTCGGGCCACAGGAGCGCACGCGGCGCGAGCTCGTGATCAAGGCAGCCCGACGAGCGCAAGCCGTCGAGGACGACGCCCAGCTGCGGCACCGCGCGCACGCCCGCGACGCCCAGGATCTGCCGCACCAGCGCGGCGTGGCGGATGGGCGCGCCCAGGGCCCAGCCCTGGACATCGTCGCCGCCGGTCAACGGGTGCAGGTAGCGGTCGACGGCCGCAAGGATGGCGCCGACGCTGGCCGCGGCGTCGGCGGCGCGATCGAGGACGGCGCGGATCTCGAGGCGCACGCGCTGGAAGCGCGGCGCTGCGGTCACGATCTCGATGCCCGCGGGCGCGACCTTCTCGGCGAGGAAGCGCGCCACCTGGCGCAGCGTCTCCTCGTCGGGCACCGGCGGGCCGTCCGGGCGCGCACGGCCGACCACGAGCACGCCGACCACGCCCGGGATCACCGCGCCGGCGAGGCCGGGGTGGAAGCCGGAGATGGCGAACGCGCGCTCGACCTGCGCGCCCACCGCGTCGCGCGCGAGCAGCTCGTAGTCGGCGAGCGTGACCGCGCGCCCGCCCGCGCGGATGCGCGCGGGGCCGTGGCGGCGCACCTGCTCGACCGGCTCGCTGTCGACGCCGCCCGACGCGGGCAGCGGGTTGGCGACCTTGGTGACGAACGGGGCCGCGCTGCGCAGCGACGTGACTTCGCCGGCGGCGACCGCGCCGGCGCCGCCGGAGCCGACCTGGTAGCGCCGGGCGACCACGTTGCGGAAGCCCTCGGGCACGAGCGCGCCGTGCTGGCCGTCGCCGAGCTCGATCTCGCCGCGCGCCGCGTCGAGCGTGAACACCTCGTCAGCGGGGCCCTGGCTGGCGAGCGACTCGACCTCGTGCCAGCGCCTGATCTCGCGCCCGTCGTCGATCTCGAGCACCAGTGAGCCCGCGACCACCGGCGCGAAGCGCAGGCGCAGGCGGCGGCCGTCCGCGCCGGCGACGCGCTCGGGGACCTCGTCGCGCACGCTGCGCGCGGCCAGCGCGCGCACGCAGTTGGCGCGCACCTGGGTGAGCCGCACCGCGCGATCGAAGCCGCCGCGCACCACGCGCACGCGCAGCCAGCGCCGCGGCGCGCCCGGGCCCGCGAGCGCCGGCCGGCCCGCACGCCAGCGCCCCGGGACGGCGAGCTCGACCACACCGCTGCGGCGCAGGTCGCCGGTCTCGTCAGCGACGACCGGCATCGAGATCCAGCCGCCGCCGTCGAAGGCCTCCCACTGCAGGTGGACCAGCTGCGGAAACGCCGAGCCGCCCACGCCGCCCGCCGACGCCGGCGGCGGCGCCTCGCCCGACGGCGCGACGACCAGCAGGAGCGACAGCGTGTCGTCGGGCGCGACCTCGCCGGAGAGCCCGAGCCACAGCGCCGCGCCCGAGCGCGGCTCGGCGGCGAACACGGCAAACGGCTGATCCGCGCTCGCCTCGCCGGTCGCGTCGTGCAGGAAGGCGTCGTCCTGGACGAGCACCTCGGCGACCTCGCCCGGGAACGCGACCAGGTTGCGCTCGGTCTCGAACGTCACCTGCTCGGGGCTACCGTCGGCGGCGGGCGCGGCGACCTGGAAGCCCGCGGGCACCGCCACCGCCTGGCGCGCCGCGCTCGACAGCGACATCTGCAGCACGACCTGCGCCGGACGCGCCGGCGTCGCGCCCAGGCCCGCGGTGCGCAAGAGCTCCACCGCCGCCTTGTCGGGCAGCCGGTTGGCGCGCACGCGCACCTCCTCGTGCTGCTCGGCGAACAGCCGGACCAGCGCCCGCCCCGGGTCGCCGGGCAGGCGGTAGCTCTTCCAGTCGGGCGTGAAATCGGGGATGCGTGCCACCAGCTCGCGCACCGTAGCGTCGACGTCGCCGGGCAGCACCGTGGGCACCGGCTCGGCGCCGCCGCCGTCGTCGGCGAGCACGGGCGCCGCGGCGGGCGAGCGTTCGCGCGGCCACCAGGGCTGGCTCATCGCAGGCCTCCGCGGGTGTCGCGCCGCGGCAACAGCTGGACGTCGACGGTCCCGAGCCGAGGCAGCCCGGCGGCGCCGAGCGCGACGTCGTTGCACGCGACCTCGACGGCACCGGCACCGTCGATCCCGATCGCGACCGAGCGCACCTCGCCCGCGCGACCGACCGCCTGCTGCGCCGCGCGCACCAGCGCCGAGGGCCGCAGCGGCTCGCCGAACGGCCAGCCGCTGCCCTCGTCACCGCCGACGAGCGGATCGAGGTAGCGGGTGAGCGCGCGCACCACCCGCTCCTCGAGCGCCGCCGGCGAGCGCGGGTCGGCCTCGACGTGGAAACGCAGGCGGGCGTCGCGGTAGCGGGGCGCGCGCACGAACACCTCGTGGCCGGCGAGCCGCACCAGCTCGAGCCGCGCCTGCACCAGCGCCTGGGTGTCGGGGTCGGGCACCGGGGCGCGCACGTCGACGAGATCCGAGCCGGGCGGCGGCTCCTCGTCGCGGGGTGCGTCGGGGACGATGAAGACGGTGGTCGCGCCCGGCACCTGCCGGCACGGCTGCGCGGGGTGGTGACCGACCAGTGCGTGCGCGCGCGCGACCGCGGCGCCCGGCGTGGTGCGCGCGAGCTCCTGGTGATCCGGCCGCGTGACCGCCCGGTGCGGCGCGCGCAGCTCGGCGGCGGCGCGCGTGCGCGCCTCGGCGAGCGGCTCGGCTTCCTGGCCTCCGGCCGCGCCCACCGGCGAGCTCGCCGCCCACGCCGTGGTGCCCGCCGCGGCGACCCAGGCCTGGCCGGCACCGAGCGAACCGCCGACTCCGCCGCCGGTGAGGTACTCGACGATCACGTTGGCGTCGTCCTCGACGGGCAACGCGTGGGCGAGATCCACCGGCGGCGCGAGCGGCCCGCTACTGCTCGCGAGCACCGGCTGGCGCCCGGTGAGGCCGTCGCCGAAGACCACGCGCGCGTGCTCGCGATCGACGACGACCACGCGCGCCTCCGGACCCGAGGTCGACAGATCGTCGACCGCGCGCCAGGTCTGCCAGCGTGACGGCGTGGCCCGCTCGCGCAGGTACACGCGCAGGAAGCGCGACAGCGGCGCGCCGTGGGCGCGTGGCAGCTCGATCACCGTGCCCGGCAGCGGCAGCCAGGTGCGCCGCAGCGCGACCACGACTCGCTGCCAGTGACGCGCGACCACCGCGTTGGCGAGCACCGCCGAGACCCGCGGTGGCACGGTGAAGTCGGTGCGCTCCGCGCGCACGATGACGACGAACGATCCGTCGGCCTCCGGCGCCCAGTCGGCGGGCGCCTGGAAGCGCACCAGCCCGGCGCGGCGCAGGCCGAGCGTGCCGTCGACGAGCCCGGGCAGCTGCGCCTGGCCACCGCCGCCGCTGCCGCGTCGATACAGGAACTGCACCGGCACGAGCTGTGCGCGCGGCGGCGCCAGCACGGCTGCCGCGTCGTCGGGCGCGGGCGGAAACAGCCCGGCCGGAGGCACCTCGAGCGCGACGCGCCACTCGGGCGCCAGCGCGGCCGGCGCCTCGAGCGCGAGCAGGATCGCCAGCGGCGCGCCCAGGCCGGCGGGCGGCGCCGACGCCAGCTCGAGCCGCAGCTCGGCCTCGTCCGCCGTGCCGTCCGCGCGCAAGAGCTGCACCCAGCGGCCCTCGGCGAGATCCTCGCTGCGGTCGCGCCCGGCGGCCACGACGCGCAGCCCGCGCACCGGCGCGACCGCGATCGCCTCGTCGGTGGCGAACACCGGCCCGTCGGGCGCGCCCATCAACCGCATCGGCGTACCCGCGGCTGCGACGGCCCAGCCGCCGGCGACGGTGTCGCCCGCGAAGGTCAGCACGGTGTCGGCGACGCCCTCCGGCGCGGCCGCGACGCCCAGGAGCCCGAGCAGCGCACGCACCAGCGGATCGGGCACCTGGTCGAGCCAGTAGGCGCGCTGCTCGAGCAACCACGCGAACAGCTCGACCATCGTCATGCCCGGATCGACGGGCGCGTGCAGCGTCCACTCGCCGTGCGTGACCGCGGCGATGCGCCGGCGCGCCAGCGCGACCAGGTCGTCCCAGGTGACGTCGCCGATCTGCAGCGGCTCGAGCGCCATCAGCCACCCGCCCGGTCGAGGTAGTAGGGGAACACCAGGTTGCCGACGGTGTTGGTGCGCCGCTCGCGGTAGCGGATGGCGACGTCGACGCGGGTCTCGAGCTCGGGGTCGATCTCGGCGAGCACCTCGAGCACGTCGATGCGCGGCTCGAGCTCGACCAGCGCGTCGCGCACCGCCTGCTCGACCAGGCGCACGTTGGCCACGCTCGCCGGTGCGAACAGCATGCGCGAGACGTCGCAGCCGAAGTCGGGGCGCATCACCCGCTCGCCCAGCCGGGTCAGCAGCAGCACCTTCACCGAGTGCTCGATGTTGTCGCCGCCCTCGCTGTAGCCGAGCGCGCCGCGCGCGTCGGGGCGCAGCGGGAAGCGCCAGCCCTTGCCGAGGAAATCGCGCCGCGCACTCATTTGGTCTTCACCGAGGTCGACAGCAGCGCGGGCGTGATCGGCGGGATGGGCGGGCCGGTGGGCGCGCCCGGCACGGTGACGTTGTGGGTGTGCGCGGCCAGCAGGCTGACGAGCTGCGTGCCCAGCGGCACCGCCTGCGTCGCGCCGTCGCCCAGCTCGATCTGGGTGCCGGCGAGCTTGAGCAGCGTGGCCTTGATGGTGACGTTCGGGCCGTCGAGCACGATCTCGGCGCCCTTGCCGTTGGTGATCGAGATCTTCGCGCCGCCGTCGTCGAGGTCGATCACCTGGCCGCCGGCGGTGCGCACGCGCACCCGCTGCGCGCCCGACGAGTCGTCGAAGGTGAGCTCGTGGCCAGCCTTGGTGCGCAGCATCTTGACGTCCTTGCTGGCCGATCGCTCGACCGGCGGCGTGTCGACCTCGCTGTACAAGCCACCCAGCACGTAGGGGAAGCGCATGTCGCCTTGCTTGAAGGCGACCAGCACCTCGTCGCCGACCTCGGGCACGAACACCGAGCCGTACGGCCCCGCCGAGCCGCTCGAGTTGCCGGCGTAGAGCTGCGCCACCCGGCACCACTCGGTCTCGGTGTGGCCGCCGTCGAAGGTCGGGAAGTTGAGCTTCACGCGCCCGAGCTTGTCGGGATCCTCGTTGGCGGTGACGATGCCGACGGTGACGCCGTAGTACTTGCGGTCGTGCTGGGCGGCCCGCTCGTCGGCGCTCACGACTGCCCTCCCGCGTAGAACTGGCGCACCTTGAAGGTGGTCGTGTAGCCGCGCTCGCCGATGATGTGCTCGCAGCTCTTGACGTAGTACTGGCCGGAGAACAGCTTGCCGACGTTCTTGATCTCGAGGTTGTGCCCGGGCCGCAGGTTGGGCAGGCCGATCATCTGGCCCTCGCCGGTGACGAAGCGGTAGGCGCGATCGCGCAGCAGGCTGATCGCCAGCTCCTTGGCCTCCGCCTCGGTCGCGACCGGCGCCTCGACCACGGCCTCCTTGTCGCCGAAGTTCTTCTTGGCGATCTCCGGCCCGTTGGTGCCCTTGCCGCCGCCGGGCAGGTCGGCCTCGCTCGCGATCGCCGAGATCACCTGCTTGGTGCGCGGGTTCCAGCCGCGCACGATCACGCGCGCCACCTGATCGCTGACGTCGAGCTGGGGCGTGAAGCTGGTCAGGTTCTTCTGGTACTCGAGCACGTAGACCTGGGTGTTCGCGGCGTTGCGCCCGTCGGAGGGCTGGACGAAGAACAGGGTGTCGCGCTGCTGCTCGGCCTCGTGCACGACGAAGCAGTCGAAGTCGATGCGGCTCGCGCGCTCCATCAGGAACGACACGTCGTCCTGGTTCTTCTGCCAGACCAGCGGGTGCACCGGGCCGCTCTTCGTGCCGACGAAGCCGAAGCCGTGGCGCTGCGCGACGTGCTCGGCGATCTGCCAGTCGGCCATGTTGTCGAAGCGGCGCGACTCCTTCTCCTTGGGTTGGCGATCGCGCATGCGCACCAGGCCGTCCAGGCAGGTGACCGTCATGGTCGGCGCCCCCGAGTCGGGGAAGCGCGGCGCGACCCGCGTCACCTGGCCCTGGAAGACCGTGGTGAAGAAGTCGGCGTAGCCCATCTGCACCTTGACGGCGCGGCCGACCTCGAAGTCGCTGCGGAAGTCGAGCTTGTCCTCGTCCCAGTTGTTGAGCGTGAGCTCGCACGACGCGAGCTCCTCGATGCCGAGCGAGACCTTGAGCTGGACGACGTCGGCGCGGCGTTCCGGGCGCACTTCGCGGTTCTCGACCTCGACGACGAAGTGCGGCGCGAAGTGGTCGGTGGCGGGCAGCCCGGACTGCCTGCGTGAACGGCTGGTGCTCATGCGTGCCTCGTCAGCATCGGGTCACCGCAGCCGCGGCAGCGTGAGCACCGTGCCCGGCGCCACCCGGCGCGGGTCGACGATGGCGTTGGCCTGCGCGATGGCGCGCCAGGCGCTCGCGTCCTGGTACGCCCAGGCCGCGATGCTGGTCAGCGTGTCGCCGCGGCGCACGGTGTAGGTCTTCTCGAAGTTGGGCGACGCGGTGCGCGCCTTGTTGACCTGCACCTTCACCGGGACGTGCTCCTTGATGGCGAGCGCGACCTTGGCGCGCACCGGCACGCCCTCCTCGGTGAACAGCATGAAGGTCGTGGTCGCCGATTCGAGCACGCCGGAGAAGATCTGCTTGTCCCACTGGAAGGCGACGATCGGCGGCGCGTGCGTCTCCGACTGCACCTTGAGCAGCATGTCGATCTTGTCCAGGTACTGCTTGCGTACGTCCTTCAGCGTGTCGCTGGTGTCGAGCAGCACATCGACGGTGAGCCGGGCGGCGCCGCCGCGGACGAACTGCAAGGGCGGCGAGTCGAGCCCGGGGATGGGCACCTCGGCGAAGGTGTTCTGCTTCGTGATCTGGTACTCGGTCGGGTTGAAGCGCAGCGGGATCTCGGGCTCCGCGAGCTTGGGCTTCAGCACCACCAGCTTGGCCGCGGCCAGCCCGCCCATGATGGCGTCGAGCACCGTCGCGATCATGGCGTGCCGCCTCCGTCGCGGCGGCGCCCGATGGCGCGATCCTGGGCCAGGCGCTGCTCGCCCTCGCGCCGGTCGCGCTCGCCGCGGTTCCACTTCTCGATGTGCTGGCGGAACAGGCGCTCGAAGACCGCGGCGTCGTCGCCCTCGACCTCGAACTCCACGTCCAGGTGCTCGATGGTGATCATGACGGCCTCACCCGACCCCGGGCGGGCTGAGCGTGAAGCGCTCGAGCCCCTCGTGCGCGATCTCGAGCGTCTCGATGCCGACCGCGTTGTCGTGCGCGTTCAGCGCCGGCCCGCCCCACTTGGCCGCGAGCCCGCCCCGGAAGGCGTAGGCCACCGCGGGCAGCCCCATCGGCGTGCACTGGATGATCACGCCGTCACGGCGCGCACCCAGCGACTCGCGCATGCCCGCCTGGTACCAGTACCAGAGCCCGGGATCGCGCGCGACGCCGCGGTGCAGCGTGATGCGCCCCCACGAGTGGCGCACCGGCAGCTGGTGCACCGAGTCGTTCGCGCCGCCCTCGGGGTACGCCATCACCTCGAGCTCGCCGCTCAGCCCGGTCACCTGCTGGAAGCCGGCCAGGGCCACGAGCGGCAGCAGCAGCGCCTGCAGCGGCGGCAGGTGCGCGTCGCCCGGCGACAGCGTGACCAGGAAGCGGTAGCTGGGCAGCGGCGGCTCGAGATCGATCACGCGACCTCCAGCGTGCCGTCGCGTCGCAGCGCGACGCGCAGCACGATGAACTCCATGGGCGCGGCGAGCGCCACGTGGACCTCGCAGATGCAGCGGCCGCCGTCGATGTCATCGGTGCTCTGGGTCGTCTGATCGCAGACCACGCGGAAGGCCTCCTCGGGACGGTGGCCGCGCAGCGCGCCGGCGCGCCAGGCCTCGCGGAGCACGGTGGTCAGGCTGCGCACCAGCGCCAGCCACGTCTGCGGGCCGTTGGTCTCGAACACCAGCGGCTCGGCCACGCGCCGCATCACGCGCACCAGCCGGTGCGTGAAGCGCCGGTGCGCTACGTGCGTGCGCGTCGGGTACTCGACCGGCTCGGCGAGCGTGCGGCCGCCCCAGACGAGGAGGCCCTCGCCGGCGTGGCAGAGCAGCAGGTTCACGCCCGACGCGAGCAGCGCGCGCCGCTCCTCGTCGCCGGGCTCCTCGCTGAGATCGTAGGCGCCCCAAAGCGGCAGCCCGGCGGGGGTGTGGTGCGCGCCGCGCTCGCGGTCGCTACGGCTGATCACGCCGGCCACGTGCCCCGACGCGGCGATCGTGCGCAGCGGGCCGAAGAGCGCGAACGGATCGGCCACCCGCAGGCGCGGCAGGTAAGCCGCGGCCTCGCCGGCCCGCGCGTCCAGGGCGGTGATCGCGGCGAGGAAGCCGGGGCCGCGTTCGTCCTCGGGCGGATCGACGAGCACGAGCCGATCGAGCGCCGCGTGTGCCGAGCTGATGGCGACCTCGAGCACCTCGCGCGCGGCGCCCTGGCCCAGGTCGCCCTCGAGCCCGGGCAGCGCCAGGATGGCCACGCTCGGCTCCTCGTCGAGCAGGCCGAGCGCGTGCTGGTAGGCCGCCACCGAGGGTACGCCGTCGGCGCCGCCGGCCAGCTCGAGCGTCGGATAGAAGCGGTGGCGCGGCCCGGGCGGCGCGCCCGGCGCCGGGGCCGGGCCGATCGCGCGCAGCCGGACCAGCAGCGAGCGCGCGGCGACCTGCGCCTCGAGGCTCTCGTCGTCCCGCCCGGCCGGATCCAGGTTGGCGAGCACCTCCAGCTTCTCGCCGGCGCACTCCACCGTCAGGGTCACGCGCGCCTGCTCGCGGCCCGGCTCGCCGCTGGTCGCGAAGCGCAGCCCGATGCGCGCGCGGTTGGCCCACGCGCCCGGGCTCGACGCCTCGATCACATAGCGCGTCGACGCGAAGCGGCCGCGCACGGCGGCCGGACCCACGTCCCACTCGATCGCCGCGGTGACCGGCGCCGGCCCGGCGAGGCGCACGACGTGGGCGATCTCGCCGCCGTTCTCGAAGTACCCGCGCAGCGCGTAGGTCGCGTCGGAGCCGCGATCGAGGCCGCCGAACAGCCGCTCGGCCTCGCGCCAGCCGTCCACGCGCACGCACGTGCCCACCGGTCCGCGGCGCGTGCGCAGCGCGATGCCCAGCACGTCGCTGCGCAGCGGCGAGCGCTCGGGCTCCGCGGGGACGCTCTCCACCCGCAGCCCCGGTATGGTGCGGAAGGCGCTCACTTCTGGCCGTCGATCTCCAGGCCCTCGTGCGAGATCTCGAGCGACTCCATCGCGATCTCGTTGTTCTTCGCGTTGAGGCTCGGCCCGGTGTACTTGCTCGGCCAGGCGCGGCGGAAGTTCCAGCGCATGACCTCTTTCCGGTTCTCGTCGAGCAGCGCGACCGATCCCTCGACCCGCTGGACCTTGCCGTTCATGCCCTCGACGACCCAGTTCCAGAAGGCCAGGTCGCCGATCAGCCCGCGCTTGAGCGTGAGGTTGGTGAACTTCTTCAGCCCCGGGATCTTGCGCATGGTGATGTCTTCGCTGCCGTTGCGGTACTCGATGGGCGGCACCTCGACGTCCAGGCCGGAGACCTCGCAGAAGGCGCCCTTGACCGCCTTCCCGTCCGGGCTGATGCCCGTGATCTCGACAACAAAGTTGTATCCACCGTACGGATCGTCTCGATACACGGCTGGCATTTCGGTTCTCCCTCTGCTTCTCGTCCACCACGTCGCGGCGGGTCAGCTCTCTCGTTCGGTCGCGCTACGCCTCGGCGTCGGGTCGCTTCTGCTGGATCCTGAACACCACGAACTCGGCCGGCTTGACCGGTGCGATGCCGAGCTCGCAGATGAGCAACCCGTTGTCGATGTCGTCCTGGGTCATGGTCGTGCGGTCGCAGCGCACGAAGAACGCCTCGTCCTCGGTCGCGCCCTGCAGCGCGCCGCTGCGCCACTGGGTGCGCAGGAAGTTGCGGATGGTCGCGCGCACGCGCGCCCACAGCGGCTCGTCGTTTGGCTCGAACACGACCCACTGCGTGCCCTTCAGGATCGACTCCTCCACGTAGAGGAACAGGCGGCGCACATTGATGTACTTCCACGCCGCGTCGGAGGTCAGGGTGCGCGCGCCCCAGACGCGGTAGCCGCGGCCGGGGAAGAAGCGCAGCGCGTTGATGCCCTCGGGGTTGAGCAGGTCCTGCTCGCGCTTGGTCACGTCGGCGGCGAAGCTGACGATGCCGCGCACGACCTCGTTGGCGGGCGCCTTGTGGACGCCGCGCTCGGTGTCGACGCGCGCGTAGATCCCGGCCATGTGACCGCCGGGCGCGAGCTGCACGTCGCGCGCCTGCGACGGGTCGCGCACGATGATCCACGGGTAGTAGAGCGCGGCGTACTTGGTGTCGATGGCCTGGCGGCCGGCGCGCACCGCCGCGATGTCGAGCCCGCGGCGCACGTCGAGGATGGCGAAGCGATCCTTGAGCGTCTCGCAGTGCTGGATGAGCGCCGAGTGCACCCGCGGCGACCACACGCACGGCACCAGCGCCATGCTGACCTCGTCGATGTCCTCGAGCGAGGCGATGCCGGTGCGTCGGCCGCTGCCCAGGTCCTCGCCCACGAAGTGGTCGGTGGTCAGCGACGCAAAGGCGTCGTCGCCGCCGCCCAGCGCGGTCCACGCCTCGGTGAACGCGGGGAAGCCGGTGAGGGCGGCGACGCCGGCGGCGAGCGGGAAGTTGGCCGGCGTCGGCGCCTCGGCGTGCACCAGCTGCGAGCGCTGGTTGAGCCAGGTGACCAGGTAGCGGTTGGTGCCGTCGTCGATGAGACGCAGCCCGGTGAACGACTCCTCGGCCTCGAGCACGTTGTTGGGCGCGTAGCGGATGTCGACCTGGGCCTCGACCACGCGCAGCGCGGCGCCCTCGAAATACTGGCCCGACAGCGCGGTCGCGAAGGTGACGCGGTCGCCGACCACCGACGCGACCGTGGTCATCTCCTTGGCGGTGCCGTTGTCGAGCTCGACGATGGCGCGCGCGTAGAGCGCGCCCGCGCCCCAGACGCGCAGCGCGGTGGTGGTCGCGCCCGCCCCGCTCCAGTCCCACGTGGGCCGCAGACGGCGCACCTGGGTGCCGATCGGGAAGCCGCCTGCGGGCGCGTTGGCGCCCAGCGTGAGCACGCTGCCGGCGACCGCGGTGACCGTGTAGGTCGTGCCGCGGATCACCACGCGGTCGTTTACCGCGATGCCGGCCGCCGCCGCCACGGTCGCGGTCGGGCTGCCCGCCGCGGTCGCCACCGACAGCGTGGTGGTGGCCGCCGCGCCAGCCACGAGGATGTCGTCGCTGTGGAGCAGCCGCACCGACGAGCCCTCGGCGGCGCGCACGCGCACGCGCAGCGCGTCGCCCCACAGGCCGGGCGAGCTCGCGGTCAGCCGCACGGTGGTGTCGCCGGCGGCGGTCGCGAGCGGCTGGATGACCACGTGATCGCGCCCGGGCCGCAGCTCGAGGCCGATGCCGCCCGGCGCGGTGAGCGTGATCTCGCGGGTGGTCGCGTCGTAGGCGGTGACCGGGAACGGTCCGGCGGTCGCGAGCGGCTCGCCGCGCACGATGGTGACGTTCGAGCCGACTTCGACATTGAACAGGTGCGCGATCTGCACGCGCGTGGCATCGACCGCGGCGTTGCGGGTCACATCGGCGACCAGGCCGCGCCCGGCCCTCGCCGCCGAGGCCGCCGCCTTAGCGCCCGCGGTGACGCGCTTGACGAACAGCTGCTCACCGCCGTTGTCGAAGAAGCCCTTCACCGCCAGCGGGAAGCCCCACCACTCGCCGCCCTCGTCGACGTCCCACGCGGCCTGCACGGCGGCGGCGGGCGGCGTGAGGTAGCCGCCATAGAGCCGGACGAACTCGGCGAAGTTGGTGACCAGCCGCGGCTTGCCGGCCACCGGACCGCGCGCGGTCACGCCGACCATGCCGGCGACGCTGGTGCTCACGCCCTCGATGGGCTTGGGCCCCGCGTCGATCTCCTCGACATACACGCCAGGACTTCGGTACTTGGACATTCGTCTTCTCGCCTTTCAAGCGGTCGCCGCTGTGGTCGTGTCCGTTCGCGTCACGTGATCGTGATCTGCTGGGCCTGGGTCAGATCGTCCGGGATCGCCACGGGCAGCGAGCCCACGCGACCCGCGGCGTCGACGGCGTCGATCTGCACCACCGTCCCCGTCGCCACCCAGCGCAGCGGCAGGGCGAACTCGCCCCGGTCGTCGGTCATCACCCGCTCCAGGTGGACGTGCTTGACCAGCGCGCGCGCCACCGGGTGGCCGCCCGCATCGACGACCCGGCCGCGCACCACGCGGATCTCGGCCGGGTATGTGTACGCGGTGGCCGGCAGCATGAAGACGTCCTTGGTGCTGGTCGCGGCGCTGGGCGGATGCAGATCGTCGTAGGGAAAGACGTCGAACTCGATGTGCTCGTAGCTGGGGTAGAGCCCGTAGAGCGGCAGCACCGTGGCCGCGCGCACGCGCGCCCGGTGTCTGACGATCGGCTTGCCCAGCGGCGAGACGGTGCGGCCGAGCCCGAAGAACGCGATCCAGCCGCTGGGCGTGAAGGTCGCGCGGTGCTCGACCGTGCGCCAGGTGGTCGGGCCGTCCTTGGCCTCGAGCTCGACCGCGAGCGGCCCGTCGGGCGCCGTGCCGGTGAAGTCGTCGACGAGGCGTAGGCCCACCGGGGTGAACCGGAAGCGCTGCACGTCGGGGACCGGTACCCAGGCGTAGCTCATGGCAGGGCCTCGCGACGACGCTCGTCGGTGCGCATGCGGGTGACCGGCGACGCCACGCTCTGCTCGTCAGACTGGACGCGCACCACGCGCGCCTCGCAGTAGAGCGACAGCCGGTAGGACTTGTTGATCGCGTGCCACACCCGGGTGCGCTCCTCGAGATCGAGCGCGAGCAGGCGCAGGCGCAGCGCCTCGTTGCGTGACTGCAACGAGCCGGCGAGCTCGGTGCCGGTCACGATCGCGTGGTCGGTGAGCACCTGCGCGATGCGCCCGAGGATGGTGTGGTGCGTCGCCGGGTTGGGGTTCCAGGCGGTGATCAGGTAGCGGAGGCAGAGCGCGAGCGGCGCGCGCCGCAGCACCTCGATGCCAGCCACGAGCTCGCGCGTGGCCGGCGCGTTGCGCACCGACGCGTCCTCCGCGATGTCGTAGAGGAAGATCGTCACGCGCGACGGCGTGGTGCCGATCGGATCCGAGAGATCGTTCAGCTCGACCAGCGGCGCACCCACGCCGAGCACGGCCACACCGGCCTCGACGAGGTTCTTGAGGGTCGTGGACGCATCACCCAGCGCAGCGAAGCCCGCCATACGAGACGCTGCCTAGAGCAAGCGGCCTGCCAACGCGAAGCGCGGCGCATGTGCGCGGAATGTCTGCGCGGAGCACCACGTCGCGCCGAGGTACGCCCGCGTCCGACCTGGACACTTTCGTCCAGGTGCTCGCCAAGCCCGCGAGATTGCCGCGAGAACGCGCGCGCTCGGGTGGACAAGCGCGTCCTAGTACCTCGCCACAGTGAAGATGACCGGTACGGTCGGCGGCCCCGGGTAGCTCGATCAGGAGGTCCGGCAACCTCAAAAAAGGCAGGCCTGCCGCGGATCGGTACGACCTTGCTCGCGGGCCCGGGCGATCGCGCGCTCGACGTGCGCGCGGCCGAAGTCACGCTCGGCCTCGTGGAGGTTGTGGAGCCTGCACCGGAGCCCGAGCCCGGCGACGGTGGCCCGGCCGCCGCGCGCGAACGGCTTCACGTGGTGCACTTCGATCTGGTAGCGCGAGCCGCACACGTGGCCCTCGCTACCGACGAAGACGCAGCGCCCTCCGTCGCGCCGACAGACCTCGTCGCGTACGGCCGCGGGAAAGTAGCGGCTGTTCGCGGGCGGCTCGACGTCGGCCGCGCGGTCGAGGTTGTCGTTCACTGCCGGTGCCGGCACAAGCGGACTGCCGAGGTTGTCGTTCGCCTTGGCCGGCCGTTCGCTGCCGGCGCCGCGGCGCCGCTTGTGGCACGCGGCCAGCGTCACGCGCAGACACTCGTGCAGGACGGCCTCGAGGCTGCCCCCGGGTAGCTTGTGGCTCAGCGCCGCGCGTACCTCCTCGAGGTCGCGCACGAACGCCTCCGACACGGTCGCCTTCAAGAGGTGCTGCGTGGCCGACAGCGGGACGACGCGCGCCCGCGGCGACTCGGCCGCCGGTGAGCACGCCGCGCTCTCGGACGCGACAGCCGGCACGGACTCTACAGCCGGCGCCGACTCGGTGGCAGCGCGGACCGGCAGCCGACGCACCGAGTCCGGCACCGCGGGGCGAGGCCGGAGCGCCGCGACGAGCCGCTTGACCTCGTCCTCGCTGCGGCCCGCGGCGCGCGCGAGGATCTCATCGAGATGAAGCTCATCGAGCACGTCGCGCAGCTCGACGAGCGTGGTCAAGCTCAGCCGGCCGTCGCCGAGGTACTCCGCAACGACCGGGAAGCGCGCGACCAGCC